>DASSKL010000010.1 GCA_035690485.1 Mycobacteriales bacterium
GTCCCAGAAAATTGTCTCGAACACTCAAGTCGGGGCAAGGTGTGCCGAAAACAGAACCAGGGGCCAGGAGACGGCGTTGCAGCGCCGGACCCAGCCCCTGGATTCAGAGTCGGTGTCGACTCACTCAGGACCAGTTACCGCCCCGCATGGCGCACCTCCTCCCGCGCTTCCTCTACACAGCGCATGGTGCGGCATGCGGGGCATCCTTTGTAGGCCTTTTGGAGTAATTACATCCGCGTCGTTCGGACATTCTTGCCCTGTGACGGACAAAGCCTCCTGTGACTGCTGTGAAAACTGGGGCCACAGCCGTGACTGATGGTGTCTGCGAGGTAGGGCTCCCCGGCTGAGCCGACGGATCTGAACGGCCCGCCGTCCCGACCGGCGCGGCGCCCACGACGCGGCCGCCCGGCCTAGCGAGCCGGTCGGCGGCTCCCTAGGACAAGCCGGCCAGCTCCGATGCGCGGCTCAGCACGTCGTCGAGCATGGTCTCGGTCAGCTTCCCGGTGAAGGTGTTCTGCTGGCTCGGGTGGAAGCAGCCCAGCACGGTCAGCCCGTCCTCCCCTAGTGCGATCTCGACCCCATGGCCGAACCGCGGCCGCCGGGCCGGCACGGGGTAGCCGAGCGCCTCCAGCACCGGCCATAGCGCGGCCCAGCCGAAGCCCCCCAGCACTACGACGACCCGCAGGGTCGAGCGCAGCTCGGCCAGCTCCCGCTCCATCCACGGACGACAGGTGTCGCGCTCCTCGGGGGTCGGCTTGTTGGCCGGCGGCGCGCAACGCACGGCGGCGAGCACCCGCGTGTGCCGCATCTCCTGACCGTCGTCGGCGCTGACGCTGGTCGGGAGCTTCGCCAACCCGGCCCGGTGCAGGGCGGCGAACAGCCAGTCGCCGCTGCGATCACCGGTGAAGATCCGTCCGGTGCGGTTGCCGCCGTGCGCCGCCGGCGCGAGCCCGACGACCGCGATCCGCGACCGCCGCGGACCGAACCCCGGAATCGGCCGGCCCCAGTAGATCTCCTCGCGGAACGACGCCCGCTTCTCCTCGGCGACCTGCTCGCGCCAGGCCACCAGACGGGGGCACGCGCGGCAGACGGAGACCCGGCCGCTGAGGTGGTCGAGCGTGGGCGCGCTGCCGGCGAGGCGGCGTACGTCGTCGGCGCTGCGCGCCACCGGCGTCGTGGCACTCGCGAGGTCGCCGGGCCAGCCTGATCCGGGAGGTACGCAGCGGCTCATCCGTCGGCCAGCCGGTAGGCGATGCCGTCGAGGATGTCGTGCTCGGAGGCGACGACCCCGTCGCAGCCCAGCCGGTCGATGATCCGGCGCAGCACCAGCGCACCCGCGGCGATGACGTCGACGCGACCCGGATGCATCACCGGGATCGCCGCACGTTGCGCGCGGTCGAGGTAGAGCAGCCGCTCGCTGATGTCGCGCACGCGGTCGGCCGGGATCCGGGCGTGGTGGATGCGCTCCGGGTCGTAGTCCGGCAGTTCGAGCGCGATCGCCGCGACGGTCGTCACCGAGCCGGCCAGACCCACGAGCGTGCGCGCCTCCTCGAACGGGACCTCCTCCCCGGCAAGCGCGATCGCCGAATCGATGTCGTCGGTGGCGGCCGCCACCTGCGCCGCGGTCGGCGGATCGGCGGCGAAGTGCCGCTCGCTCATCCGCACGCAGCCGATGTCGACCGACCTGGCCGCGTGCACCTCCCCGTCGCCCAGCACGAACTCCGTCGACCCCCCGCCGATGTCGACGACGAGGTACGGCGGATCGACCGGGCAGCCGGCGAGCTCACGGGTGGCGCCTTCGTAGGACAGCGCCGCCTCGGCCATGCCGGTCACCACCTCCGGGTCGACACCGAGGATCTCGCGCACTCCCGTGACGAACTCCTCGCGGTTGGCCGCGTCGCGGGTCGCCGACGTGGCGACCATGCGCACCGGCGGCGATCCGCACCGCTCCAGATCGGACGCGAAGGAGCGCAGGGCGGCGAACGTCCGCTCGAGGGCCTCGGCCGCGAACCGGCCGGTGCGGTCGACGCCCTGGCCGAGCCGGACGATCTCCATCCGGCGTACGACGTCGACGAGCCGCGCCCCGTCGACGTCGGCGACCAGCAGCCGGACCGAGTTGGTGCCGCAGTCGATGGCGGCGACCCGGCTCACGACACCTCCACGCACGGGCCGCGTGCGCCCCAGTCGGGCAGCAGGTCGAGCACCTCATCGCCGAGCGGGTTGACGCCGCGCCCGGCGGCGAGGGCGTGGGCGGCGAGCACGTGCAGGCACTTCACCCGGTCGGGCATGCCCCCGGCGCTGACGCCGATGCCGAGCGGCTCGACGGCGTCACGGCGACGCAGGTAGTCGTCGTGGGCGGCGCGGTACGCGGCCGCGAGGTCGGGATCGGCGTGCAGCCGTCGGCTCATCTCGCGCATGAGCCCGGAGCCCTCCAGCCGGCCGATCGCCGACGAGGCGCGCGGGCACGACAACCAGTAGAAGGTCGGGAACGGTTCGCCGTCGGGCAGCCGGGGCGCGGTCTCGAGGACGTCGGGCAGCCCGCAGCTGCAGGTGTGGGCCGCTCCGCGCAGGCCGCGCGGCGGCCGGCCGAGCTGCGCGGTGGCGACCGTCGTCAGGTCGGTCATCGAGCCGGCGCGATGGCCGGCGACCCGACGGCCTGCTGCACAGCGCGCTGGACGGTCTTCACCGGAGGGGGCGCGTCGGCCAGCTGCACGCTGTGCCACAGCTGGGTGTACCAGGGGTCGTGCGACGCGGGCCGCGGCGTGGGCGGCGCGTCACCCGGCGCGACGGCGGTGGCGGAGGCCGGGTCGCCCAGCACGATGTAGGCCGTCTCACCCGGCTTGACGAAGTGCAACCGCTCGCGCGCCTGCGCGGCGACGTAGGCGGGGTCCTGCCAGGTGCGCTGCTGGACCTTGAGCGCGTCGACCCGCGCCTGCTGGGCCGCCGTCTGCTGCTCGAGCCGCCCGATCGCGTGTCGCTGGCTGACGAAGACCTTGAACGGCAGGGCGAGCGCGAGCATCACGGACGCGATCGCGACGGCGAGCACGACCGCCCGGCCGGTGAAAGCCGCCCGCGACGCGGTGCCCTCCTCCGTGCCGGCGCGGCGGGCGGTGCCGGCGCGGGCCGGTCGGCCGCGCCGCGCGGTCGGCCGGGACCGGGACGGGCGACGAGCGCGTTCGCGGGTGGGGTCAGCCATCGGACTCCGGGCGCATCCGCGGGAACGCCGCCGCGCCGGCATAGCGCGCCGCGTCGTCGAGCTCCTCCTCGATGCGCAGCAGCTGGTTGTACTTCGCCACCCGCTCGGACCTCGCCGGCGCACCGGTCTTGATCTGCCCGCAGTCGGTGGCCACCGCGAGGTCGGCGATCGTGGTGTCCTCGGTCTCACCCGACCGGTGGCTCATCATCGTCCGGTAGCCGGAGCGGTGCGCGAGATCGACCGCGTCGAGCGTCTCGGTGAGCGTGCCGATCTGGTTGACCTTCACCAGCAGGGCGTTGGCCGCCCGCTCCCGGATGCCGCGCGCCAGCCGCTCGGGGTTGGTCACGAACAGGTCGTCGCCCACGAGCTGGACGCGCCCGCCGAGCACGGCGGTGAGGCGGGCCCAGCCCTCCCAGTCCTCCTCGTCGAGCGGATCCTCGATCGAGACGACCGGGTAGGCGCTGACGATCTCCTCGTAGTAGCCGGTCAGCTGGTCGGCGGTGCGCGCCTGACCCTCGAACCGGTAGCTGCCGTCGGCGCAGAACTCGGTCGCCGCGACGTCGAGAGCCAGCGCCACGTCACGACCGACCGTGAAGCCCGCGCCTTCGACCGCGGTGACGATCAGGTCGAGAGCGTCGCGGTTGCTCGGCAGGTCGGGGGCGAAGCCGCCCTCGTCGCCGAGCCCGGTCGACAGGCCGCGGCCCTTGAGGACGCCCTTGAGCGAGTGGTAGACCTCGGCGCCCCAGCGCACCGCCTCGCTGAACGTCGCAGCCCCGATCGGGGCGATCATGAACTCCTGGATGTCGACGTTGGTGTCGGCGTGCGCCCCACCGTTGAGGATGTTCATCATCGGGACGGGCAGCACGTGCGCGTTGGCCCCACCGACGTAGCGGAACAGCGGCAGGTTCGACGACTCCGCCGCCGCCCGGGCGACCGCCAGCGAGACCCCGAGGATCGCGTTGGCGCCGAAACGGGACTTGTCGGGCGTGCCATCGAGGTCGATCAGGGCCTGGTCGACCATCCGCTGCTCGGTCGCCTCGTGGCCGACGAGCTCGGGGCCGATGTCGTCGAGGACCGCGTTGACCGCCTTCTGCACGCCCTTGCCGCCGTAGCGGTCGCCGCCGTCGCGCAGCTCGACCGCCTCGAACTTGCCGGTCGACGCGCCGCTCGGCACCGCCGCGCGGGCGAGCGAGCCGTCGTCGAGGAGCACCTCGACCTCGACGGTGGGGTTGCCGCGCGAGTCGAGGATCTCGCGCGCACCGACGGCGTCGATCGCTGGCATGCGCCCGAGATTAACGAAACGGACGGCGTACGCCGTGCTGCCCCGCCGGGACGCCCGCGCTCGCGTTACGGCAGCAGCAGGCGGCGGAGCTGGGCGGGGGGCGGCGAACCGTGCGCCAGCACCGCGTCGTACGACGAGAGGCTGCCGAGGTCGGCGAAGAGGTCGGCCAGCTCGGTGTAGCCGACGAAGTAGGTCGACAGCTGGGCGCTGGTCAGCCGGGCGCGCCGCCACTTGCCGACCGCCTCACCCTCCTCCTGGAAGCCACGCCGGGTCATGAGATCGAGCGCCTCCGCCTCGGCCAGCTCACCGGCGTGCACGCCCGCGTCGAGGATGGCGTTGATGGTCATCCGCAGCTGCATCTTCAGCTGCTGAAGCCGCACGGGAGTGCCGCCGTGGCCGGCCTCGGCCATGATCCGCTCGGCGTGCACGGCCCAGCCCTCGACGAACGACCCGCTCCAGTACGCCGCCCGCAACGGTGTCGAGCCGGCGAACCTCCTCGCGGTGGCGAGCTGCAGCACGTGGCCCGGCATCGCCTCGTGGACGGCGAGGTCGACGACCATCGCGGAGTTGTACTCGCGGTAGAACGACGCGACGCGCTCGGGCGACCAGTCCGCCGGGGTCGGCGAGATCGCGAACGACGTCGTACCGACCGGCTCCAACGGCCCGGGCGGGTCGCAGTAGGCCACCGCGACCCCGCGGCGGAACTCCGGCATGACCTCGACCCGCACCGGGTCGTCGGGGATCGTGACGATGCCGAGCCGGCGGACGGCGTCCGTGCAGTCGGCGAGCGCCTGCCGGGCCGCGCCGACGATCGTCGTGTCGTCGGGGTGGTCGCGGGCGACATCGTCGAGGGCCGTCCGGATGATCTCGGCCGGCTCGCCGCCGCGACCGAGGTGGTCGCGGGCGACGGCGTAGAGCTGCTCGGTGACCTCGGCGAGGGACGCTTGCGCGCGCGAGAGCACGTCGGCGGGCGACAGCGGGGACTGCAGGGTGAGCCGCAGCTTGCGGTCGAACCGGTCGGCGCCCAGCCGGAAGTCGCGGTGCTCGCCCTCGATCAGCTCGCGCAGGTGCTCCTCGTGCTCGGCCAGCGCGGCGAGGGCACGCTGCTGTGCCGGCTCGACGACGCCGCGCAGCCCGGGCTCGCCGGCGAGCAGCCGGCTCACCTCGTCGCGGACCATGCCGACCGTGCCCGCGTGCTGCAGCAGCGCCGTCTCGACGTGGACGTGCGGCGGTCGCACCAGCTGCCGCCGCGCCGTGGCGACCACGTCGGTGAACGCGTCGAGCCGCGCGGCGATCGAACGCAGCCGGTCGGGGAGCGCCGGGACCTCACGGGTCAGCAACGGGTGCAGCGCCTCGCCGAGGTTGTAGGCAAGCGGGTTCCAGGTGTGCTCCGCGAGCTCGTCGATCGCGAAGACCTCGCGGTCGAGCACGCCGGCCAGGACCGTGGCGTCGACGGCGTCCTCGGGATCGAGCGCGGTGGTGTCCACGGCGGCGAGAGCGCTGCGGTGCGCGGCCGCCCGGTCGCGGGCGGCGCGGCGGCCTTCGACGGTGCGATCGGTCAGCCGATCGTCGAACCGGTGGTCGCCGACGTCGGTCGCCCGCTCCGGGTTGTCGGCCAGCAGGTCGTCGAGCGCAGCGCCCGCCACCTGCCGGAACTGCTCGGCTTCGGTCACCGGCCCTCCCAGCGCTGCTGCCACTGCCGCACGTCGAACTCCTTCGGATCGAGCCCGGCGCTGCGGGCCTCCCGCTCGACCTCGGCGAGCCGGTCTCGGAACGCCCTGGCGCGGCCGCGAAGAGCCGCCTCCGGGTCGACGTCCTGCAGCCGCGCGAGCAGGACTGCGGCCCACAGCAGCTCGCCGACCGTGTCGACGCCGGACCGCTCCTCGACGACGGCCGCAGCGGCGCTCACGGCCTGCCCGGGCGTCTCGGCAGCGGCGATCTCCGGCGACAGCAGGCCCGGCGGCAGGCCGAGCTTGGTCGCCTTGCGCTGCAGGGTGGCGGCGAGGGTCAGCGCCGGCTGCGACATCGCGACGCCGTCGGTCACCGACGTACGCCGCTTCTCCTCGGTCTTGATGACGTCCCAGTTGGCGACGACGTCGTCCGCCCCCGCCACCTCCACGTCGGCGAAGACGTGCGGGTGCCGGCGGACCAGCTTGTCGACCAGCCCCGACGCGACGTCGTCGATCGACCAGGGCCGCTCGGTGTCCTCCTGCGCGACCCGCGCGTGGAAGGCGACCTGTAGCAGCACGTCGCCGAGCTCCTCGCGCAGCGCGTCGCGGTCCCCCTCCTCGATCGCCTCGAACGCCTCGTAGGCCTCTTCCAGCAGGTAGGGCCCGAGGCTCTCGTGCGTCTGCTGCGCGTCCCAGGGGCAGCCGCCCGGCGAGCGCAGCCGGTCCATCGTGGTGACGACGTCGAGCAGCCGGGCGCCGGGCAGGTCGAAGGAACCGTCGAGGACCTCGACCTCGAGGCCTGCGTCACCCAGCGCCCGCAGCGCGCTCAGCAGGGCGTCGTCGCCCTCCGGCGCGACCAACCAGACGGCGGGCACGGCCCGGGCGCGCTCCCGCAGCTCCCGCGCGGTGGCCTCGGGTTCGCCGTCGAGGACGTCCACGTCGATGCCGGCGTGCCGGACCGCCTCCAGCTGCGGGTGCTCGGGGTCGCCGGTGAGCGCGACGCCGGTGCGCAGCGTCTCCCACGCCGGCCAGGACAGCAGCCCGGGCGCCACCCGGGGCGAGGTGGCGAGAAGGACGACACGGTCGGGCACCTGCCCACCATGCCAGAGCCGGTCGGGCTGCCGGTCAGCCGCCGAGCGGGAGAGTCGGCTGGGCCGTCGGCTTCGACTGCAGCGGCTTGGACAGCGTGTCGACGCGGGCGACGACCTGGTTGGTGTTGGGGTCGTAGCGGCCGAAGCGCGGGTTGATGTGCACGCCGAGCCGCTTGGCGGTCGCGGAGAGCACCTTGGCCTCCAGCGTCGACTGCTGGTCCTGCAGGTAGGCGCGGCGCAGGTCGGGCTTGGCCTGCGCGAACGTCGTCGTACGCCGCGCGATGACCTTCACCACGTGCCACCCGAACTGGCTGTGCACCTCGATGATCGATCCGGGCTTGGCCGCGAAGATCGCGTCGGCGAAGGCGGGGACGAACTGCCCGCGCCCGGCGTAGCCGAGCTCGCCGCCGTTAGCCGCCGAGCCCTGGTCGGTGGAGTACTGCTTGGCCAGCGCGCCGAACGACGCCGGGTCCTTGCGGGCCTCGGCCAGGATCTTGTCGGCGGTCGCCTTGTCCTTGACCAGGATGTGGGCCGAGCGCACCTGGTCGTAGTCGTCGATGTGCTGCTCGTAGAGCTGGCGCAGCGTGCTGTCGGGCACCTTGACGTCGGCGACCAGCTTGTCGCCGAGCTTCTGCTGGAGCAGCACGTCCTCGACGAGGCCGCGCAGGTCGCCGGGGGCGAAACCGGACCGCTCCGCCTGCTGCTCGAGCGCCTTCATGCCGCCGGCCTGTTGGGCGTAGACCTTCAGCTGCTGGTCGATCTCGCCGTTGGTGACGGTGATGCCGCGCTCCTGGGCGGCGGTGCGCACCACGGCGGAGCCGACCATCCGGCTGAGCTGGCTGCGCTCGAAGTCGAGCTTGCTGCCGAGCGCCTGGGCCGCCTGCGGGTTTCCCGTGTAGGCGCGGTGGACCATCGAGGCGAGCTGGTCGACCGAGAACGACGTGTTGCCGACGACGGCCGCCGCGCCGGGGTTCGTGGTGCACCCGGACAGCGCAAGCCCACCGGCGAGGGCCAGGACGGCTGCGGCGGTGAGTCGACGGGAGTTGCGGATCAACGAAGGTCCTCTCGGTCCGGCACGTGCACGGTGCGTCAGCCCGCGGCCGGGGCCAGCGCCCCGACCACCTCGTCGAGCAGCTGGCGGCACCAGTCCAACAACGTGAGGTCCCGCAGCGGCGTTCCGCCGATGCGGGCGGTCGTCGGTCGCGGCACCAGCACGGTACGCACCGGCGCCTTGACGACGGAGCCAGGGTAGAGCCGCTGCAGCCGCAGGGTTTGGGACTCCCTCAGCTCGAGCGGCGCGAAGCGGATCTTGTCGCCCTGCAGCGCGACCTCGGTGAGCCCGTAGCGGCGCGCGTGCACGCGGAAGGCCGCGACGTGCAGGAGGTTCTCGACCGGCTGGGGCAGCGGGCCGTAGCGGTCGGCGAGCTCGGCGCGCACGTCGTCGATCGCGTCCTCGGTGCGGATCGAGGCGATCCGGCGGTAGGCCTCCAACCGCAGCCGTTCGACGCCGACGTAGTCGTGCGGCAGGTGCGCGTCGACCGGCAGCTCGATGCGGACCTCGGGCAGCTCCTCGTCCTGCTCGCCCTTGAACTCCGCCACGGCCTCACCGACCAGCCGGATGTAGAGGTCGAAGCCGACCGCGGCGATGTGGCCGGACTGCTCACCGCCGAGCAGGTTGCCCGCACCGCGGATCTCCAGGTCACGCATGGCGACCGCCATGCCGGCTCCCAGGTCGGAGTGCTGGGCGATCGTCGCCAGACGATCGTGCGCCTCTTCGGTCAGCGGCCGCTCCGGGGCGTAGGTGAAGTAGGCGTAGGCCCGCTCGCGCCCCCGGCCCACCCGACCGCGCAGCTGGTGCAGCTGACCGAGGCCGAGCAGGTCCGCGCGCTCGACGACGAGGGTGTTGGCGTTGGCGATGTCGAGGCCGCTCTCGACGATCGTCGTGCAGACGAGGACATCGTAGGCCTTCTCCCAGAAGTCGACCATGACCTGCTCGAGCGTGTCCTCGTGCATCTGCCCGTGCGCGGTGGCGATCCGCGCCTCGGGCACGAGCCCGCGCAGCCGTGCGGCGGCCCGGTCGATCGACTCGACCCGGTTGTGCAGGTAGAAGACCTGGCCCTCGCGGAGCAGCTCGCGGCGGATGGCGGCGGCGATCTGCTTCTCGTCGTACGGCCCGACGAACGTCAGCACCGGGTGCCGCTCCTCCGGCGGCGTCTGGATGACGCTCATCTCGCGGATACCGGTGATCGACATCTCCAGCGTCCGCGGGATCGGGGTCGCGCTCATCGTCAGCACGTCGACGCTGGTGCGCAGCCGCTTCAGGAACTCCTTGTGCTCCACGCCGAACCGCTGCTCCTCGTCGACGACGACGAGACCGAGGTCCTTGAAGGACGTCGACGACTGCAGCAACCGGTGGGTGCCGATGACGACGTCGACCTCACCGCTCGCCAGCCCGGCGATGACGGCCCGCTGCTCCCGGTCGGACTGGAAGCGGCTGAGCACCTTGACGGTGACCGGGAACGGCGCGAACCGCTCCGAGAACGTCACGAAGTGCTGCTGCGCCAGCAAGGTCGTCGGCACGAGCACGGCGACCTGCTTGCCATCGGTGACGGCCTTGAACGCCGCCCGCACCGAGATCTCCGTCTTGCCGTAGCCGACATCGCCGCAGATCACCCGGTCCATGGGGTGCGGCTGCTCCATGTCGGCCTTGACCTCGTCGATGGCCTCGAGCTGGTCGGGGGTCTCCGTGTAGGGAAAGGCGTCCTCGAGCTCGCGCTGCCAGGGCGTGTCGGAGCCGAACGCGTGACCGGGAGCGCTCATCCGCGCGGCGTAGAGGCGGATCAGCTCGGCCGCGATCTCGCGGACCGCCTTGCGGGCACGACCCTTGCGCTTGGCCCAGTCGCCGCCGCCCATCTTGTCGAGGGTGGGGTGCTCCCCGCCGACGTAGCGGGTGACCTGGTCAAGGGAGTCGGTGGGCACGTAGAGCCGGTCGCCGGGATGGCCTCGCTTACTGGGGGCGTACTCGATGACGAGGTACTCGCGGGTCGCGCCCTGCACGGTGCGCTGCACCATCTCGACGTAGCGGCCGACGCCGTGCTGCTCGTGCACCACGAAGTCGCCGGCGGCAAGCTGCAACGGGTCGATCGTGTTGCGCCGACGGCTGGGCAGCCGGCGTTCCTCACGGCTGGCGGCGCGGGCGCCGGCGAGGTCCGTCTCCGTCAGCACGGCGAGCCGCAGCTGCTCGCTGATGAAACCGCCGGTCAGGCAGCCCGTGGTGACGAGCGCGGCCGACGCCTCGGGCTCGTCGGTGAGCGACGGCTCGAGCCGCGCGCCGACGTCCTCACCGCGCAGCACCTCGACCAGCCGCTCGGCCGGACCGCGGCCCTCGGTGACGAGCACCACCCGCCAGCCGTCGTGCAGCCACCGGCGTACGTCGTCGACGGCTCGCTTGGTCTCGCCGCGGTAGCCCTCGACCGACTGCGCGGCGACGACCTGCACGCCGTCATCGGCGAGGCTCTCGTCGACGGTGAACGGCGAGACGCTCCACCAGGGCAGCCCCAGCTCCCGCGCGTCGTGTCGCACGTCGGCGAGCGACTTGTACGCCGCCGCGCCCACGTCGATCGGGGCGGCGCCGCCGCCGGCCGCGGCCGTCCAGGACGCCTCGAGGAACTCCTGGCTGGTGCGCACCAGCTCGTGCGCCCGGGTGCGCACCCGCTCGGGGTCGCACACCAGCACGTGGGTGCCGGCCGGCAGGTCGTCGAGCAGCAGGACGAGGCGGTCGACGAGCACCGGGGCGAGCGCCTCCATGCCCTCGACCGGGATGCCTTCGGCCAACTTGCCGGCGATGTCCGCCAGCTCGGGATGCGCGTCGGCGAGGTCGGCGGCGCGGGCGCGCACCTGCTCGGTGAGCAGCAGCTCCCGGCAGGGCGGGGCCCACAGCCCGCGCTCGGCGACCTCGAGCGACCGCTGGTCGGCGACCTTGAAGTAGCGCACCTCCTCGACCGTGTCGCCCCAGAACTCCACGCGCAGCGGGTGTTCCTCGGTCGGCGGGAAGACGTCGAGCAGCCCGCCCCGGACGGCGAACTCGCCACGCTTCTCGACCATGTCGACGCGGTGGTAGGCGATGTCGGCGAGGCGGCGTACGACGCCGTCGAAGTCGCACTCGTCCCCCGTGCGCAACGACACCGGCTCGAGGTCGCCGAGGCCGGGGACCTGCGGCTGCAGGACGCTGCGCACCGGTGCGACGACCACCGAGACGCGGCCGGTGGTCGGGTCGTCGCTGCTCGGGTGCCGCAACCGCCGCAGCACGGCCAGGCGCCGGCCGACGGTGTCGGCGCGGGGCGACAACCGTTCGTGCGGCAACGTCTCCCACGCGGGGTACTCGACGACCTGGTCGGGCGGGAGCAGGGACTGCAGGGCGGAGACGAGATCCTCGGCCTCCCGTGCGGTCGCGGTCACCGCAAGCACCGGCCGGTCGGCCTTCGCGGCAAGCAGCGCAGCGACGAACGGGCGCATCGACACCGGTGCCGACAGCTCGAGGTCCGTGACCTTGCCGGCAGCGTCGATCGCAGCGGAGAGCGCCGGATCGCGGGCAAGCGTGTCTAGAAGACCGGAGAGCGTCATGAGTTGTCCCCAGGATATCGGGCGGATCCGGCGCCCGGATGCCCTGCCTCGGGCCACGAAGGGTCAGTCGTTGTAGCGGTTCTGGGCTCGCTCGAGGCCTTCGGTGAGCAGCGCCTCGACCGCGTCGGCGGCGCGTTCGAGGTGCAGGTCGATGTCCTTGCGCTCGGCGGTCGAGAAGTCGCGCAGCACCCACTCGGCCGGGTCCTGCCGGCCCGGCGGACGGCCGATCCCGAAGCGCACCCGGTAGAAGTCGCCGGTGCCCAGTGACGCGCGCAGTGACCGCAGGCCGTTGTGGCCGTTGTCGCCGCCGGCGTACTTCAGCCGCAGCGTGCCGTAGGGCAGGTCGAGCTCGTCGTGG
Source organism: Mycobacteriales bacterium (assembly GCA_035690485.1). NCBI lineage: Bacteria > Bacillati > Actinomycetota > Actinomycetes > Mycobacteriales > Mycobacteriales bacterium. Next base: position 12,221 of record DASSKL010000010.1, read on the forward strand.
ACGACGGCCAGCCGATCGGGAGGGATCTTGTAGAAGTCGCGGAGCGCGCAGACCGGGCCGCCCGAGTCGTTCATGTAGGACAGCGGCTTGGCGAGCACCACGCGGCTGCCGCCGATGCGGTCCTCGAGGACCTCCGCGCGGCCGCGGTGCACCTTGAACCTGCCGGCGAGCCGCTCGGCGAGGACGTCGAGCACGAGGAAGCCGGCGTTGTGCCGGTTGGCGACATGGCGCGGGCCCGGGTTGCCGAGGCCGACGACCAGCCAGGCGCCCTCCGATTCGGGCACCGGGAGGGCTTACTCGGCGGGAGTCTGCTCGGGCGACGGTCCGCCCTCGCCGGACTGCGTGTCGGGCACGACGTCGCCCTCGCCGGTCGCGGCCTCGCTCTCGGCCTCGGCCTTGGCCGCCTCCTGTGCGGCAGCACCGGCCTCGCCCGCGCCGAGCTCGGCCTCGGCCTGCGCGAGCTCCGCGTCGATCTGGGCCGCAGTGGGGGCCTGGGCGATGTGGATGATCGTCGCCTCGGGGTCGGTCTTGAGCTCCGCGCCCTCCGGCAGCTTCAGGTCGCCGGCATGCACGGACTGGCCGACCTCGAGCACGCTGATGTCGAGGTGGATCGGCTGCGGGATGCTGGTGGCCTCGACCTCGAGGCTGACGGTGGTCAGTTGCACGTCGAGCAGCCCGTCGCTCGGCGCCTCGCCCTCGGCGACGACCGGGACGTCGACGGTGACCCGTTCGCCACGGCGGACGAGCAGCAGGTCGACGTGGGCGACGGCGCCACGCAGCGGGTCACGCTGGATCGCCTTGGCCAGCGCGAGCTCGGACGCCCCGTCGATCTGCAGGTCGAGAAGGACGTTCGCGCCCGCCTCCGTCCGCAGCGCGTGCTCGAAGTCGCGCGCCGGCAGCGCGATGTGCCGCGGGTCCTCGCCGTGGCCGTAGAGGACGGCGGGCACCTTGCCGGCCCGACGGGTGCGCCGGGCGGCACCTTTGCCGAACTCGGTGCGCGGTTCGGCGGCGATGCGGACCTCGGACACGGCGGGACTCCTCGAAACGACGTACGACGTGAATGCTCACGGTGCACGAGCGGCCCGCGGCGCGAGTTGCCAGTCTAAGCCGGTCAGGCGTTGCCGTCGAAGAGGGAGGTGACCGAGCCGTCGGCGAAGACCTCGCTGATCGCCCGGGCGACGAGCGGCGCGATCGAGACGACGGTCAGCTTGTCGAACTGCTTCTCCGGCCCGATCGGCAGCGTGTTGGTGAGCACGACCTCGCAGATCCGGCTGTTCTTCAACCGGTCGATGGCCGGCTCCGACAGGATCCCGTGCGTCGCGGCGACGATCACCGACTCGGCACCGTCGGCGAACAAGGTCTCGGCCGCCTTCGTGATGGTGCCGGCGGTGTCGATCATGTCGTCGACCAGGATGCAGGTGCGGCCCTGCACCTCGCCGACCACGCGGTTGGCGACGACCGAGTTGGCGACCGTGATGTCGCGGGTCTTGTGGATGAACGCCAGCGGGGTGCCGCCCAGGCGCTCGGTCCAGCGCTCGGCGACCCGCACCCGGCCGGAGTCCGGCGAGACGACGGTCACGCGGCTGAGGTCGTAGTTCTCCGAGATGTGCTTCGCGAGCAGGGGCAGCGCGAACAGGTGGTCGACCGGCCCGTCGAAGAAGCCCTGGATCTGGCTGGTGTGCAGGTCGACGGTGAGGACCCGGTTCGCACCGGCGGTCCTGTAGAGGTCGGCGACGAGCCGGGCGGTGATGGGCTCGCGGCCACGACTCTTCTTGTCCTGGCGGGCGTAGGGGTAGTAGGGGACGACGACCGTGATGCGCTTGGCCGAGCCCCGCTTCAGGGCGTCGCACATCACGAGCGTCTCCATGATCCACTCGTTGACCGGCGCCGTCATCGACTGGATGACGAACGCGTCGCAGCCGCGGACCGACTCCTCGAAGCGGGTGTAGATCTCCCCGTCGGCGAAGTCACGACTGTCGGTCGGGCTCACCGCGATCTCCAGCTCGCGGGCGATCTCCTCGGCCAGCGCAGGGTGCGCGCGACCGGAGAACAGCATCAGCGTCTTCTCGCCGGTGGTCTTGATGCCGGTCACGGCTGGTTCTCCCCTGGAAGTTGGTCGGTCGTGGAAGGGGAAGGTGCCTCCATTGTGCCGCCCGCACCGGCCCGCCGAGCGGCGGCGGCCGACTTCGTCCCGGCGCGTCGCCGCAGGACCCAGTCCACGACGTTGCGCTGGCGGGCCCGGGCGACGGCCAGAGCCCCGGGCGGCACCTCGTCGGTGACCACCGAACCCGCCGCGGTGTAGGCGCCGTCACCGACCCGCAGCGGCGCGACGAGCATCGTGTCGCTACCGATCCGCACGTCGTCGCCCACCGACGTGTGGTGCTTGTCGACCCCGTCGTAGTTGACGAAGACCGTGGCGCAGCCGATGTTGGAGCGCTCGCCGATCGTCGCGTCCCCGACGTAGGTCAGGTGCGGCACCTTGGTGTCGTCGCCCACGACGGCGTTCTTCATCTCGACGAAGATGCCCGCCTTGGTGCGCGCGCCGAGACGGGTGCCCGGGCGCAGGTAGGTCCACGGTCCGACGTCGGCCTGCGGGCCGATGACCGCGCCGACCGCGACGGTGTTGACGACTCGGGCCTCCTCGCCGACGGCGGTGTCGGTGAGCGTGCAGTTGGGTCCGACGACGGCGCCGTCGGCGAGCGTCGTACGTCCCTTGAGCTGGGTGTTGGGCTCGATCGTCACGTCACGGCCGACGGTCACCTCCGCGTCAAGCCAGGTGGTGGCCGGGTCGACGATGGTGGCGCCCGCGCGCATGGCGGCCTCGACGAGACGGTCGCGCAGCACCCGGCCGGCGTGCGCGAGCTGCACGCGGTCGTTGACGCCGAGCGTCTCGTCGGCATCCGCGACGGTGTGGGCGCCGACCCCACGCCCGTCGGCGACGAGAATCTCGATGACGTCGGTGAGGTACTGCTCGCCCTGCGCGTTGTCGGTGGTGATGCGCTGCAGCGCGTCGTGCAGCAGCGCGGCGTCGAACGCGTAGACCGACGTGCCGACCTCGCGGATCCGCCTGGTCTGCTCGTCGGCGTCGCGTTCCTCGACGATTGCCCGCACGCCGCCGGCATCGTCGCGAACCACCCGGCCGTAGCCGGTGGGATCCACCAGGTGAGCGGTCAGCAACGTGGCGGCGGCGGCCGACTCGGCGTGCTCGTCCAGCAGAGCCGCGAGGGTCGCGGTCGTCAGCAGCGGCGCGTCGCCCGGGACGACGACGACGGTCCCGTCGAGCCGCGGCAAGGCGTCGAGGGCAACGCGTACGGCGTGACCGGTGCCGTCCTGGGACTCCTGGACCACCGCCGTGGCGGAGGGATCGATCTCCGCGAGGTACTTGTCGACCGCCTCGCGACCGTGGCCGATGACGACCGCGACATGGGGCGCCTGGAGGGGCGCGACCGCGGCGAGCACGTGCCCGAGCAGCGAACGGCCGCCGATCTCGTGCAGGACCTTGGGGTGAGCGGAGCGCATCCGGGTGCCCTGTCCGGCGGCGAGGACGACGACCGCGGCGGGCCGGCTCTCGGTCACGCCTCAAGGCTAGCGGTGGGCTCGCCGCCCCGGCACACCCGCGACGGTTGCCCACCACGCCGAACACGTCGGAAAACTGCCAGGCGAGGCTAGGCAGTACCTCGCCTAAGAAGCAAACGGGGGATCAGCAGAATTGCAATTGGCTGCGCCGTCTGGACTCGAACCAGAAAACCCGGAGTCAAAGTCCGGTGTGTTGCCAATTACACCACGGCGCAATCAACAATTCGTTGGCGATTCCGGTGAATGCTTCGCCAGTCTCAGTATATCGGCTGCGAACGCGACGGCGCCGTAAGGGCGGCAGCAACGCCGACCCACGCTCTCGTCCGTGGGTCATGACGCTTCAGGGAAGTCGCCGTGAACGAGGTCAGAGGGTGCCCGACGACATCCGACCAGTAATGCATTGCGGCCTTGGCGTCGGCAGTCTCGTGAATCTGCAGTCGGAACCGCAAACGATCGGATTCAACGCCCACCAGCAACAACCAACTGAGAAACGTGGTGACCATCGTCGGGTCGGAGTTGCAGAACGTCACGCGCTCGCGGCGCGAAGTAAGGCTTGTCCTTGGCTCCCTCCGCCCAGTAGAGCGCGACACCGATCAGGTAGAGCTCTCGTTCGGTCACCTTCCCGACGGATGCGCTGGCCCGAGCCTTCGTCACGAGGCGCTCGATGTTGCGGCGGCGACGAACAAGGGCCCGGCCCGGCGCAGCGCGCGGGCGCGCCCGGCCCGCGGATCTTCGTCGAAGTCCATGAGCTGATCTTCCGCGAACCCCCCGACACCTGGGGGCATGGCGAGCTGCCCTGTGGGCAAACCGGGCGCAGGGGTTTCGTCGTACATCTCCAGGAGAGCCCACAAGCAGCGCCACCCTCTCTCGCCAACCTACGGATGCGTAGGTTACGGTGGCGTAGCCAGCACATCGGTATGCCGAGGAGCAGCATGACCGCACCCACGACCACCGCACCCGCCCGCCCGAGCCGGCCGACCGCCAACGCGCCCAAGCCGTTGCAGTTCGTGCCGGGCAGCATGACCAAGGCGCGGGTTGAACAGGTGGCGCTGGGGCTGTTCATCGCGATCCCGGCGCTCGCCGTGGCCGCCGCGGTGCCCGTCGCGTGGGGCTGGGGCCTCGGCTGGCGCGACATCGTGATCGCGATCGTGATGTTCTACTTCACCGGCCACGGCATCACGGTCGGCTTCCACCGCTACTTCACCCACGGATCGTTCAAGGCGAAGCGGCCGCTGCGGATCGTGCTCGCCGTCGCCGGCAGCATGGCCGTGCAGGGCTCGGTCGTCCGCTGGGTCGCCGACCACAGGCGCCACCACGCGTTCAGCGACCGCGACGGCGATCCGCACTCGCCGTGGCGCTACGGCGAGAACCTCAAGGGCCTCGCCAAGGGCTTCTGGCACGCCCACATCGGCTGGCTGTTCGACACCGAGCAGACCAACCAGGAGCGCTTCGCACCGGACCTCCTCGCCGACAAGGACATCCGCCGGGTCGACCGCGCCTTCCCGACCCTGACCGCCGTCACGCTGCTGCTGCCGCCGCTGGTGGGCGGCCTGTGGTCGCTGTCGTGGCAGGGCGCGCTGACGGCGTTCTTCTGGGGCAGCCTGGTCCGCGTCGCGGCCCTGCACCACACGACCTGGTCGATCAACTCGATCTGCCACATGTGGGGTTCCAAGCCCTTCAAGAGCCGCGACCGCTCGGTCAACGTCTGGTGGCTCGCGCTGCTGTCCATGGGCGAGTCGTGGCACAACCTGCACCACGCCGAGCCGACCAGCGCCCGGCACGGAGTGAGCCGCGGCCAGATCGACACGAGCGCCGAGCTCATCCGCCTCTTCGAGAAGCTCGGCTGGGCCTACGACGTCCGCTGGCCGACGCCCGAACGACTGCGCAAGCTGCGGGTCGCCGAGGTCGCGTGACCGACGGCGCCAGCCAGCCTGTCGAGGGAGCCCGCCCGGTCCGGGTACGCATGTCCGGCAAGGAGCGCCGGGAGCAGCTCCTCGAGATCGGCCGCGTGGTCTTCGCCGAGAAGGGCTTCGACGCCGCATCGACCGAGGAGATCGCCGCCCGCGCCGGCGTCTCGAAGCCGGTCGTCTACGAGCACTTCGGCGGCAAGGAAGGTCTCTACGCCGTCGTCGTCGACCGCGAGATGCAGCGGCTGGCCGACCGCATCACCAGCGCGCTGACCGCAGGCCATCCGCGGGAGCTGCTGGAGCAGGCCGCCCTCGCGCTGCTCGGTTACATCGAGGGCGACACCGACGGGTTCCGCATCCTCGTGCGCGACTCCCCGGTCGCCTCGGAGTCGGGCACGTTCGCCAGCCTCATCAGTGACATCGCCAACCGCGTCGAGCACATCCTGGGCAACGAGTTCGCGATGCGCGGCTTCGACCCGGGCCTCGCGCCGATGTACGCCCAGGCGCTCGTCGGCATGGTCGCGCTCACCGGCCAGTGGTGGCTCGACGCGCGCCAGCCGGGCCGCAACGAGGTCGCCGCCCACCTGGTCAACCTTGCCTGGAACGGCCTGTCGCACCTCGACAAGGCGCCGACGCTGCGTCGACGCTGACCCTGCGGGGCAGGTCCCCCGCGTGACCTTGCTCGTCGGCACGTCCGGATGGCAGTACGCCGACTGGCGCGAGCCGTTCTACGCCGGGGTGCCCCAGCGCCGGTGGTTCGAGCACGTGCTCGCGGCCTTTCGCACCACCGAGCTCAACGTGTCGTTCTACCGCCTGCCGAAGCGCGAGACGTTCGAAGGCTGGGCCCGCCGCTCGCCCGCGGACGCGATCGTCACGGTCAAGGCCAGCCGCTACCTCACCCACGTCAAACGGCTTCGCGACCCGGCGCCCTCGGTGGCGCTGCTCGTGGAGCGCGCGACCGGCCTGGGCGCCAAGCTCGGCCCCGTGCTCGTGCAGCTGCCACCGGACCTGCACGTCGACGTGGACGGGTTGCGCGCGACGCTCGACGCATTCCCCTCCGGCGTACGAGTTGCCGTCGAGCCCCGGCACGACTCGTGGTGGACCGACGAGGTCCGAGACGTGCTCGCCGCGCACGGTGCCACCCTGGTCTGGGCGGACCGCGAGGAGAGGTCTCTCGGCCCGCTGTGGCGCACGGCCGACTGGGGCTACCTGCGGCTGCACGCGGGAGCCGCCGACGTCTGGCCCTTCTACCGCCCGGAGGCGCTGGCCGGCTGGGTCGACCGGCTGACCGGCACCTGGCCCGACGACGCCGACGTGTTCGTCTACTTCAACAACGACCCCGGCTGCGCGGCCGTGCACGACGCGGTGCACTTCGCGGCGTACGCCGAAGGCCACGGCCACCCGGTCTCGCGGGTGCCGCAGCACCCCGAGGTGGCCTACGCCTGCGGGGCGAGGAGCTCGACCCGGTTGCCGAACGGGTCGTCGCTGTAGAAGCGGCGACGAGGCGCTAGCTCGTCGTCCCAGGTCACCGAACGGCCGGCGGCCGCAAGCCGGTCGGCCAGGCCGTCGAGGTCGTGCACGACGAACGCGACATGCGCCTTGCGCGCCGGGCGGAACTCGGCCTCGACGCCCAGGTGCACCTCGGTGCCGTGCCCCCGGAACCAGCAGCCGCCGCGGGCGGCGAGCACCGGCGGCTTCGGTGCCTCGACCAGGCCGAGCAGGTCGGCGTAGTAGCCGCGCGCAGCGTCCTCCCCGCCGGTCGGGATCGCGACCTGGACGTGGTCGAGGCCGGTCACCGAGGCCGGCTGAGCCGCGCCGCCGCGCCGGCCCACCGCGAAGATCCGGCGGAACGGCAGCAACGTGCCGTGCTCCCCCTTCGGGTAGGCGGCGCGCAGCCGCGCGGCCAGCTCGGCGAGGAACTCCGCCTGCTCGGCCCCGTCGAGGCGGGCGAGAACCGGCCGCAGCGCGGTTCCCTTGACCCACTCGAGCACCGCATCGTCGCCGGGGAGCAGGTGCTGGTAGGTCGTCTCCCACACGTCGGCGTGCAGGCCGGCCGCGGCGAGGGCCGCGAGGTAGTCGCCCGGTTGGCACACCCCGGCGCCGCGGTCCGCGTCGGCGCCGAGCAGGTCGCGCCACCGCGGCGAGCGGCGCAGGTCGAGGATCGCCCGGTGGCTGGGCGCCTCGAAGTTGCCCGGCACCTGGAAGGCCAGCGTGCCGCCCGGTGCGACGTGCCCGGCGAGCACGCCGAGCAGGTCGATGTGGCCGGGCACCCACTGCAACGTCGCGTTGGCCACGAGGACGTCGACCGGCTCGTCCGGCCGCCACTCGCGCAGGTCCTGCTGCCGGAACTCCAGCCGCCCCGGAAGCTCCAGAACCTTGGCCTCGGCGAGCATCTCCGGCGAGCTGTCGATCCCGACGACCCGAGCGGCCGGCCAGCGCCTGGACAGCGCGGCCGTGAGCTGTCCCGGTCCGCAGCCGAGGTCCACCACCCGCCGGGCCGCGGGGACGTCGACACGGGCCAACAGGTCGAAGAACGGCCGCGCCCGCTCGTCGCCGAAGCGCTGGTACTGCTGCGGGTCCCACCCCGTCACGAAGCCTCCTCCGCCAGCTGAAGCCACTGGTCCTCGAGCCGTGCCTTCTCGGCGAGCACCTCCCGCAGCTCGGCGTCGAGACCGAGCACAGCCTCGTAGTCGCTCGCCCGCTCGGCAAGAGCGGTGTGCAGCTCCTGCTCCCGGCGGGCCACCCGCTCGAGCGCGCGCTCGACCCGTTGCAGCTCCTTGCGGGTGGCCCGCGAGTCCGCCTTACGAGCCGGGGCGGCGGTGGAGGGGGACGTCGAGCGCGTCGCCAGGTAGTCGTCGACACCGCCGGGCAGGTGCCGCAGCCGGCCGTCACCCGGCAGCGCGTAGACCGCGTCGCACACCCGCTCGAGGAAGTAGCGGTCGTGGCTGACGGCGACGAGGGTGCCCGGCCACCCGTCGAGCAGGTCCTCGAGCTGGGTCAGCGTCTCGATGTCGAGGTCGTTGGTCGGCTCGTCGAGCAGCAGCACGTTGGGCCCGCCCATCAACAGGCGCAGCAGCTGCAGGCGGCGCCGCTCTCCGCCCGACAGGTCGCCGACCGGCGTCCACTGCCGGGCCCCGCCGAAGCCGAACCGCTCGAGCAGCTGCGACGCGGTCAGCTCGCGCTTGCCGAGATCGACCACGTTCGCGACGTCCTCGACCGCCTCGAGCACCCGGCGGCTCTCGTCCAGCTCGGCGACGGTCTGCGAGAGGTACGCCGCCCGCACGGTCCGCCCGACCCGTACCCGGCCGGCCGAGGGCGCGAGCTCGCCGGCGAGCAGCCGCAGCAGCGACGTCTTGCCGCTGCCGTTGACCCCGACGAGGCCGATCCGGTCGCCCGGGCCCAGGCGCCAGGTCACCCGGTCCAGCAGCGTGCGGCCGCCGACCGAGAGGCTCACGTCCTCCACGTCGTAGACGTCCTTGCCGAGCCGGGCGGCGGCGAAGCGCTGCAACGCCACGGTGTCGCGAGCCGGCGGCTCGGCCGCGATCAGCTCGTTGGCCGCCTCGATGCGGAAGCGCGGCTTCGACGTACGCGCCGGCGGGCCGCGGCGCAGCCACGCGAGCTCCTTGCGCAGGAGGTTGGTGCGGCGCTCCTCGGCGGCGGCCTCCAGACGCGTCCGTTCGGCGCGGGCGAGGACGTACGACGAGTAGCCGCCGTCGTAGGCGTGGACGCGCCCGGCGGCCACCTCCCACGTCGTCTCGCAGACCGCGTCGAGGAACCACCGGTCATGAGTGACCACGACCAGAGCCAGCCGGCGCGACACCAGGTGCCGGGCGAGCCAGTCGATGCCTTCGACGTCGAGATGGTTGGTCGGCTCGTCGAGCAGCAGCAGGTCGAGGTCGGTGCACAGCAGGGCGGCGAGGGCGACCCGCCGCCGCTCACCGCCGGACAGCGGGGCGAGCGGTGCGTCCATCGGCAGCCCGGCGACGAGGCCGCCGAACACGTCGCGGACGCGCGCGTCGCCGGCCCACTCGTGGTCCGGGCGGTCGCCGACGATCGCCTGCCGCACGCTCAGCCCCGAGTCCCGCTCGTCGGCCTGCGCGAGGAAGCCGAGCCGCAGGCCGCCGGTGTGCGTGACCCGGCCCGAGTCGGGCGGCTCCCGGCCCGCCAGCACGGCGAGCAGCGTCGACTTGCCGGCGCCGTTGGGGCCGACGACCCCGATGCGCTCGCCGGCCGCGACGCCGAGGGAGATCCCGTCGAGCAGGGTGACGACGCCATAGCCCTTGGCGACGGTCTCCAGGTTGACGAGGTTGGCGCCGCCGGCCATCAGCGACGCGGACCGGCGGGCGCTGCCTCGACCGGTTCGTCAACAACGACCCGCGCCCCTGCGACCGGCCCGTCGGCCCGGCGGATGCCGCGGCAGACGTCCATGCCGGCGAGCGCGGCCGCGACGTGGACGCCGTCGTCGGCGGAGCGCGTGAGGAACGCGACGGTCGGACCGGACCCCGACACGACGGCGCCGACCGCCCCGACCTCGCGACCGGCTTCGAGCACCCGTCCCAGCTGCGGTCGCAGCCGCAGGGCGGCTGGTTGCAGGTCGTTGCACAGCGTGCGCCCGAGCGCGACCGGGTCGCCGCTGCGCAGCGCCGCGAGCACGCCGTCGAGGTTGGCCTCGGGTTGCGGCTGCTCCGCGCGCATCGCGTCGAGCGCGGCGTAGACGGCCGGCGTCGACAGCCCGCCGTCGGCGAGCGCGAAGACCCAGTGGTAGGTGCCGCGTCCGAGCACCGGTGAGAGCTGCTCCCCGCGCCCGGCGCCCAGCGCGGTGCCGCCCTGCAGCGCGAACGGCACGTCGCTGCCCAGCCCGGCGGCCAGGCCGAGCATCGTCTCGCGGTCCAGCCCGGTGTCCCACAGGGCGTCGACGGCGACCAGCGCACCGGCGGCGTCGGCGGAGCCGCCCGCCATGCCCCCGGCGACGGGGATCCCCTTGCGGATGGTGAGGCGCACGGCCGGCTCGCGGCCGGTGAGCGCGGCGACCGCCCGCACGGCCTGCACCGCGAGGTTGCGGTCGTCGAGGGGCACGTCGTCGGCGCCCTCGCCCACCACGCCGACCGAGAGCCGCTCGGCCGGCTCGACGACCACGTCGTCGTAGAGCGAGACCGCGTGGAAGACCGTCGAGAGCTCGTGGAAGCCGTCGTCGCGCAGCGGCCCGACGCACAGCGCGAGGTTGACCTTCGCCGGCACCCGCACCGTCACGGCGCCGGGCGCCGGACGTGTGTCGTGCGGCTGGCTCACCCCTCGATGCTAGGAGGCGCCGGTAGCCGCCCCGCGCGCCGCGGCGATCCGCGCGAAGTCGTCGACGCCCAAGCCCTCACCGCGCGCACCGGGGTCGACGCCCGCGGCGCGCAGCACCGCCTCGGCCGCCGAAGGAGACCCGGCCCACGCGGAAAGCGCCGCCCGCAACGTCTTGCGCCGCTGGGCGAACGCCGCGTCGATGACGGCGAACACCTCGCCGCGGCTCGCCGTGGTGGCCGGAGGAGCGTGCCGGGTGAAGGCGACCAGCCCGGAGTGGACGCGCGGCTCGGGCCAGAAGACCGTGCGGGAGACCGGACCGGCCCGGCGTACGTCGGCGTACCAGCGGGCTTTGACCGACGGCGCGCCGTAGGTCCGGGACCCCGGGCCGGCCGCGAGCCGGTCGGCGACCTCGGCCTGCACCATGACCAGCCCACCGGCCAGTGAGGGGAACCGCTCGAGCGCGTGCAGCAGCACCGGGACCGCGACGTTGTAGGGCAGGTTCGCGACCAGCCGCGTGGGGGGCTCGCCGGGCAGCACCTCGAGGCGCATTGCGTCGGCCGTGACGACGTCGAGGCGGTGGGCGTAGGCCGGAAGCCTCGTGCGCACCGTCTCGGGAAGCGCCCCGGCGAGCACGGGGTCGATCTCCACGGCGACAACCCGTCCGACCTCCGGCAGGAGCCCCAGGGTCAGCGAGCCGAGCCCGGGGCCGACCTCGAGGACGACGTCCTCGGCGCGGACGCCGGCCGCGCGCACGATCCGGCGGACGGTGTTCGCGTCAATGACGAAGTTCTGCCCGAGCGTCTTGGTCGGCCGCAAGCCGAGCGCCGCAGCGATCTCGCGGACCGCGGCGGCGCCGAGCAGCCCGGAGCCGGGGCGGTCAGCTGTAGAGATAGTGACCGCAGACCGGCCACGGCGAGTCACCGCTGCGGGAGTAGAGGATCTGCGCCCGGTAGGTCTGCTCGCCCGAGGAGGCGTCGATCGGGTCGCCTGCACCGCCCACGCCGTGCCAGGTGCCCAACGAGAACTGGTAGAGCCCGCGGTAGGTGCCGCCCGGCGAGACGGCGCGCGGGTTGCCGCCGGACTCGCACTGGGCGAGCGCGCCCCAGTTGAGGCCGTCGGCGCTCGGGGCGTGCTGGGGCGCGGCCGGCCTGACCTTGGTGCCGACGACGACGACGCGGGTGACCGGAGCCTGGGTGACGACGCTGTTCATCAGCTTCTTCTTCCAGGGCTTGCCGTCGCGCATCGTGTAGATGTAGTCGAGCGTGCGGACCCCCGGCCGACCCTCCTGCAGCACCTTCTTCTGGTCGCGGTACATCGAGGAGTCGTAGCGGGTTTCCGTGCCGAACGGCAGCGCCACGCTCTCCAGCACCCGGCGGTCACGGATGCGGGTGACGGTCACGACGAGGCCGTCGGTGGGGTAGGTCCACGACGGCACGCTGACCAGGTCACTGGGCGCGAGGTCGAGGTGGAGCTGCCAGCGCAGCAGGTCGTCGACGCTCCTCGCCGTCGTGGTCGGCTGCAGCGTGTGGCCGTCGACCAGGATCGTCGGGTGCTGCGGGGTGCGCACGGTCAGGCTGAGCCCCTTGCGGGGGATCGTCAGCGAGCGCGAGGCGGAGATGAACTCGCCGGACTCCCGCAGGCCCAGCTCGCCGAGGGCGTCGTCGACGCTGGCGGCCGTCACCCAGACCTTGCGCTCCTTGCCGTTGACCGTCAGCGCGAGCTCGCGCGCGTGGCGCACCACGACGCGGCCGCCGTCCTTGATCGCCGCATGCTCGTCGGGGACGACCAGGTCGTGCGGGCCCACCTCGACGCCGGCACGGTCGAGGACTCCTGCGACGTCTCCCGCGAACGTGTGGATCTGGCGCTGCTGGCCGTCGACCGAGACCGTGACGGTCTTGCCGAGCGCCGCGTAGGCCACCGCACCACCGCTGAGAAGGGTGAGCACGGCCACGAAGAACGCGAGGGCGGCAGGAGAGCGGCGCACAATGCTCCAAGGTCGTGCGATCCGGGCACGGGAGCGAGCACGCGCAGGCCGCGGTACTCCCCCATCCTGGATCGGATCCCAGGCCTGGCTTCGCGCCGCCGCCCCCCGAAGCGTGCCCGGATGTCCCGATCCGGCCAACAGTTCGGGGACCTTAGCGACCGGCGTGGCGGATTGACAAATCGAGGGTGGGGACAGGAGGGGTGTTCAGAGCCCGAACACGCGTGCGGCAGTGGCCGCGACGGCCGCGCACAACGTATCGGTTTCGACCCCTTTGACCTCGGCCAACGCGCGCACGGTGAGCGGCACGAGGTAGGGCGCGTTGGGCCGGCCGCGGTAGGGCACCGGCGTGAGGAACGGTGCGTCGGTCTCGACCAGCAGCTGGTCGATCGGCGCGACGGCGGCCGCCGCCCGCAGGTCGTGGGCGTTGTTGAACGTGACGTTGCCGGCGAAGCTCATCACGAAGCCGCGCTCGGCGCAGGTGCGGGCCATGGCCGCGTCGCCCGAGAAGCAGTGAAAGACCGTCTGCTCGGGAGCGCCCTCCTCGGCGAGAACCCGCAGCACGTCGTCGTGGGCGTCGCGGTCGTGGATGACGAGCGCCTTGCCCGACTCCTTCGCGATCGCGATGTGCCGCCGGAACGACGCCTCCTGGACGGCCCACTCGGGCTCGCCGGTGCGGAAGTGGTCGAGCCCGGTCTCCCCGATCGCGACGACCTGCGGCAGACCGGCAAGCCGGGCGATCTCGGCGAAGTCCTCCTCGGTGGCGCTCGGCGACTCGTTGGGGTGGATCGCGACGGTGGCGTGGACACCGGCGTGCTGCTCGGCGGTCGCCGCGCACCACTGCGACGAGGCCACGTCGATGCCGACGGTGAGCAGGGGCGCGATGCCGGCCGCCCTCGCCTCGTCGACCGACGTCCGGACGTCGTCGCCCATGAGGTCGAGGTGGCAGTGCGCGTCGGGGACGGCGACGGCCAGCGGCTCCGGCGCGGGCGGCCTCTCGCCCTCGCGCTTGCCTCGGCTCATCCGGCCCGCTCCTCCAGGCGGGCGAGCTCCTCGTCGACGACCGACGGGTCGAGCTTGCGGAACACCGGCGTCGGCGCGGCCAGCGGCGTGCCGGCGACGATCTCGCGACGTTCCCAGGCCGGTACGTCGTCGTAGTCGCCGGTGATGACGGGGTACGGCGTACCGCCGTCGAGGTCGTCGGCCTCGCGGATCTCCGGCGCGGGGGAGAACCGGCCGGTGCCGCCCAGCAGCTCGTGCACCCGCTGCGCGCTGTGCGGCAGGAACGGCGCGAGCAGCGTGTTGCAGTCGCTCACCGCCTGCAGCGCCACGTGCAGCACGGTCTCCATCCGCTGCGGGTCGTCGTTCTTGAGCTTCCACGGGGCCTGGTCGGAGAGGTACTTGTTGGCCTCGCCCACGACCCGCATCGCCTCACCGAGCGCGGCCTTGAAGTGAGAGCCGTCGAGATGCCCACCGACGGTGGAAAAGCCTTGCTGCACCGAGGAAAGCAGGGCGCGGTCCGCGTCGGTGAGGTCGCCCGCGGCGGGGATGGAGCCGACGTTCTTGGCCGCCATCGACACCGACCGGTTGACGAGGTTGCCCCAGCCGGCGACCAGCTCGTCGTTGTTGCGCCGGAGGAACTCCGACCAGGTGAAGTCGGTGTCCTGGTTCTCCGGGCCTGCGGCCGCGATGAAGTAGCGCAGCGCGTCGGCGTCGTAGCGGGAGAGGAAGTCGCCGACGTAGATGACGACCCCACGACTCGAGGAGAACTTCTTGCCCTCCATCGTCAGGAACTCGCTGGACACGACCTCGGTGGGCAGCTGGAGCTCGCCGTAGTCCCCCGGGGTGCCGCCCTTCGCGCCACGGCCGTCGTAGCCGAGCAGCTCGGCCGGCCAGATCTGCGAGTGGAACGTGATGTTGTCCTTGCCCATGAAGTAGTAGGACGCCGCATCGGGGTCGCACCACCACTGCTGCCAGGCGTCGGGGTCGGCCCCGCGCCGGGCCCACTCGATCGACGCCGACAGGTAGCCGATGACCGCGTCGAACCAGACGTAGAGCCGCTTGTTGGGGTTGTCCTCCCAGCCGGGCAAGGGCACCGGGATGCCCCAGTCGATGTCGCGGGTCATCGCCCGCGGGCGCAGATCGTCCAGCAGGTTCAGGGAGAAACGCAGGACGTTGGGCCGCCAGCCGGTGCGGGTGCGCAGCCAGGCGCCGAGTGCGTCGGCCAGGGCCGGCAGGTCGAGGAAGAAGTGCTCGGTCTCGACGAACTGGGGCACCTCGCCGTTGATGCGGCTGCGCGGGTTGATCAGGTCGGCCGCGTCGAGCTGGTTGCCGCAGTTGTCGCACTGGTCCCCGCGGGCGCCGTCGTAGCCGCAGATCGGGCAGGTGCCCTCGATGTAGCGGTCGGGAAGCGTGCGGCCGGTCGACGGGCTGACCGCACCGGTGGTCGTCTGCTCGATCATGTAGCCGTTGCGGTAGAGCGTCTTGAACATCTCCTGCGCGACGGCGTAATGGTTGCGCGTCGTCGTACGCGTGAAGAGGTCGTAGGACAGCCCGAGCGCGGTGAGGTCCTCGACGATCACCCGGTTGTAGCGGTCGGCGAGCGACTTGGGGGTCACCCCCTCCTGCTCGGCCTGCACGAGGATCGGCGTGCCGTGCTCGTCCGTGCCGCTGACCATGAGCACGCGGTCGCCGGTCATCCGCCGGTAGCGGCTGAAGATGTCCGACGGCACGCCGAAACCTGCGACGTGCCCGATGTGCCGGGGGCCGTTGGCATAGGGCCAGGCGACAGCGGTGAGCACGTGGCGGGGCATGCATCCACCCTAGTGAGAGGCGTCCAACCACTTCGGTGGCGCGCAAACACCAGGGATGTGGCTGTCTCGACGTGCGGATCCAACAACACCACTAGTGCCGACGAGGGTGGTCGTTCTTCGCGGCCACGACCGCGGCGTAGACCTCGCGCTTCGGCAGGCCCGTCTCGCGCGCGACCTCGCCGATCGCGTCCTTGCGCGACTGCCCCGCCTGCTCGCGCGCCCGGACGAGAGCGACCAGATCGTCGCTGCTACCGACGTACGCCGCGGCCGGGGCGCCACCCACGACGAGCGTGATCTCGCCCCTGACCCCGGCGGCGGCCCAGGCGGCCAGGTCGGCCAGGCTGCCGCGGCGCACCTCCTCGTAGGTCTTCGTCAGCTCGCGGCAGGCCACCGCCGGGCGGTCGTCGCCGAAGGCCGCGGCCAGGTCGGTGACGGTGGCCGCCAACCGGTGCGGCGCCTCGAAGAGCACCAGTGTGCGCGGCTCCGTGGCGAGCTCGGCCAGCCGCGCGCGGCGCTCGCCGGCCCGGCGCGGCAGGAAGCCTTCGAAGCAGAACCGGTCCGTGGGCAGCCCCGACACCGCCAGCGCGGTCGTCACCGCCGACGGCCCCGCGAGCGCAGTGACCGGCAACCCCTCGGCCGCGGCGGCGGACACCAACCGGTAGCCGGGATCCGACACCGTCGGCATGCCCGCGTCGGTGACGAGGAGCACGGTCGCGCCACCGCGCAGGGCGGCCAGCAGCTCCGGCGTACGCGCCCCTTCCACGGAGTCGTAGTAGGACACGATCTTGCCGCCGAGCGTGACGTCGAGATCCGCGGCGAGGCGGCGCAACCTGCGGGTGTCCTCGGCGGCGATGACGTCGGCGGTCGCCAGCAGGTCGCGCAGCCGCGGCGAGGCGTCGGCCGGATCGCCGATCGGTACGCCGGCCAGCACGAGCCGCCCCGCGTCGTCGCTGCGCATCCGGCCATCCTGCCGCGCCGGCGGTCCTAGCATTGGCCGCGTGGCGACCGGGCTGGCAACGGGGGGCCCCGCGCCCGACGCGACCGCGGAGCTGCCTGCCGCCGACCAGCACGCGCGGCTGGCCCGCATCCGCGCGCGGCTCGTGGTGCCGCTGCCGCGCGACGTGCTGTGGGGGTGGCTCGGCCCGCTGCTGGTGACCGGGCTGGCCGCCTACCTGCGCTTCCACCGGCTCGGCGTGCCGCAGGCGAAGGTCTTCGACGAGGTCTACTACAGCCACGACGCGTGGAGCCTGCTGCACCACGGCGTCGAGCTCAACGCGCACGACAACGGCCCCGGCTTCGTGGTGCACCCGCCGCTCGGCAAGTGGATGATCGCGTTCGGCGAGTGGGTGTTCGGCTACAACTCCTACGGCTGGCGGTTCTCCGCGGCGCTCGTCGGCACGCTGTCGGTGCTGATCCTCGCCCGTACGGCGCGGCGGATGTTCGGCTCGACGCTGCTCGGCTGCCTCGCCGGGCTGCTGCTGGCGCTGGAAGCGCTGGAGTTCGTGCAGAGCCGAGTCGCGATGCTCGACATCTTCCTGATGTTCTGGGTCGTCGCGGGGTTCGCCTGCCTCGTCATCGATCGTGACGACGGCCGGCGGCGCCTGGCCGAGCGTATGGAGGAGTGGCCGGCGTCGGCGCGGGGCCGCGGCCCGTGGCTCGGCGTGCGCTGGTGGCGGCTCGGTGTCGGGATCTGCGCGGGTGCCGCGTGCGCGACCAAGTGGAGCGGCGTCTGGTTCGTCATCGCGTTCTTCCTGCTGGCGTGGGCGTGGGACGCGGGCGCCCGCCGGGCGGCCGGCATCCGCCACCCGCGCCGGGCCGCGCTGCTGCTCGACGGCCTGCCCTCGATCGTCCTGCTGCTGCTCGTCCCGGCGATGGTCTACGTGCTGTCGTGGCTCGGCTGGTTCATGGCCACCGGCGCCACCGCCTGGGATCACGACAAGTTCGTGCACCCGGGGCAGGGCTGGTTCGCGCACGCCGTCGCGGTCGTGCACGGCTGGGTGAGCTACCACCGCGAGGTCTACAACTTCCACGTCCACCTCGACGCGGGCCACCCCTACAAGTCAGAGCCGTGGGGCTGGCTGCTGCTGGCCCGGCCGGTGGCGTACTTCTACTCCTCGCCGGACCTGGGCCAGCTCGGCTGCCATGCTCAGCAGTGCTCCCGCGAGGTGCTCGCGATCGGCACGCCGGCGATCTGGTGGGCGTCGATCCCGGCGCTGCTCTGGACGATCTGGGTGTGGGTCGCCCGGCGCGACTGGCGGGCGACCGCCGTGCTCTGGGGGTTCGGCGCGGGCTATGTCGTGTGGCTGGCCTTCCCCAGCCGCACGATGTTCCTCTTCTACGCGCTGCCCGCCGTGCCGTTCATGATCCTCGGGCTGACACTGGCGGCCGGCTCGTTGCTGGGCCGCGCACGAACGACGCTGCTGCGCAGACGGTGGGCCGCGGCGGCGGTCGGCGCCTTCGCCCTGCTGGTCGTGGCGAACTTCTTCTACCTGTATCCGATCCTCGCCGCGAAGGTCATCCCGCAGAGCGAGTGGCACGACCGCATGTGGTTCCGCCAGTGCACGAGCGCGAGCAGCGACCACACGGTCGAGGTCGCGCCCTGCTGGATCTAGCCCGGCCGGCCGCCGGCGGCGAGGTTCGCCACTAGCCGACCACCATCAGCACGTTGCTCTCGTGGTCGCGAAGCCAGAACATCGGGGGCACCGGACCGCCCATGCGCTGCACCTCGGCGTCGACGTCGACGCCGGCCCCGCGCAGCTGTGCGTGGTAGCCGTCGACGTCCTCGGTGTGCAGGCTGATGCCGGTCTCCCGGCCGCCGGTCTTGGCCTCCGGGTGCGGGGGCGCGAGCGCGATGGTCGTCTCCTGACCGGGCAGCCCGACCTCGATCCAGCGGTCGGGGCCGGGGCCGAACGGGATGTCCACCCGCTTCTCGAAACCGAGCTTGCCGACGTAGAAGTCCACCGCGGCGTCCTGGTCGGCCATCGGGACGATCACCGTCGCGATCTTGCTGGCTTGTGCCATGGCTCCTCCTGCTCGTCGAAGCTGTCCGCAAGTAGACGACGAAGCGCGGCAGAAGTCATCGGGCTCGGGGTACGCCGGCAGAAGACTTACCTCTGCGCCACCCTGGACCTGGCACGGCCCGGCTCGGGTCAGAACCGACGTGCGGGTGGTGGAGCTGAGGGGATTTGAACCACTCGTCGCTCGCTTCCTACCTGCGACTATACGCAAAGTCGCAGGTCAGCGCGGTGGTCGTGAGCAGCCGGCGGTCGTTCGACGCCGTTGTACGCCGTGCCGTTATGCCCCGGGGCATAACGGATGATCTTGTTGCGGGGCGGCGAGACGTCCGATCGTCCGTGCGTTGATCAAGAGAACGGCATCATTCAGAACCCGGCGCGTCGGGGGTCAAACCGAGCCGGTGCCCGGAGCCGCGCAGCCAGTCAATGACCCGCGCCCGAGCAACCCCGTGTCCGGCCGGCAGCAGCGCGGCGCGGTCCAACAGCGTGCCGAGATCGGCCAGGCGGGCCTCGAGAAGCGCATAGGCAAACGCGAAGTCCTTCTCCCGGTGTGCCGCGAGCTTCGCGACAATCAGGTCGTGTCGCTCCAGGCACAGCGCCGTCGCCGGCTCGGCCGCTCTGGCGTCGAACCGCACCAGTCGCTCCCGCCAGCCGACGGGCAAGATCGCCGTGCTCACGTCGACGCCCTGGGCGTAGTAGGCGAACGTCTGGTGAAACGACGAGAGCTCGCCGATGGCGCCGTCGACGAGGTTGGCCTTCGCGGAGTCGTCGTCGTCGAAGAAGGCAAGATCCGCTTCGACCGACAGCCACGCGATCTCTGGCAGATCGTCCTCGCCGAAGGTGCCGAGGATCGCCTGTGAGCCGAGGACGAGGATGTCGGGGTCTCCGGCGACGCGAGCTGCCGCGCGGAGCACGTGCGCCAGCTCCTCGCGTCTCACCGCACCTTCGGCGAGTTCGCCGCCCCCAGCACCCGACGCCGTTCCTCCTCGGACAGCACCCCGGCGAAGGGGTTGTTCTGCCGCAGCTCGCGGGATCTGGGCGACGGTGAGGTCAATGCGGTCAGCAGCTCGGTCAGCGGGCCTTCCAGCAGCCGCTCCCACTCCCGCATCCAGATTCGCGCGGCCCCACGCGAGGAGGACTCCCGCATCCGGCGCAGGTTCTCGCGAGCCAGCGCCCGTGCGCTGTCCGGATCTTCCGCTATCCGGCCGGCGATCGCATGCGCCAGCAGCAACGACCGCACCTGATCGCGAGTCATCCGGCGTGCACCTGCGGCAACCACGTCGACGTCGCGCTGACGGACCCGACGGTGCTTACCCACCCATGAACACGGCAGGACGCCTTGGTCGCACAGGTCAACGACGTGCTGGCGGGACACGCCCAACCGCGCCGCGGCCTCGCCAGTGCTCAACAACTCCTCGCCAGTGTCGGCGGCCAGGCGTTCGGCAACGGTCCCTCTCACGGCAACTACGCTAATGCCTAACCACCAAAAACACAATGATGGAGCGGCGATATTGGGTTTTGATCGGGTCGCAGGCACCATGCACGGGCGTCTGTCGAAGCCTGCGGCAGTAGCGGACGCGCACAAGGTCAGGACAGATCCAGATCCTGCTTCATCGCGGCCAGCTCATCCGCCGCCGAGAGGCGCAGCAGATCGTCCTCACGCTTGTGCCGCAGGAGGCTGTCCACGAGGACGCGCCGATGAGTCCCCACCATCCGATAGCCGATCTTGCCGTCGTTCAGCAAACCGATGAGGTAGGGGCGGGAGACGTTGAGCAGGTCGGCGGCCTGCTGGGTGGTCAGCTCGGCCGTCGATGGGACGACGGCGACCCCGTGACCGGCAGCCATGTGCGCGAGGATCCGCACGAACACCCTGAGCGCTGCCGCGGGCACGAGCACCGTCTCCCCGTCGTCCTCCTCCACCCTCAGGTGGATCGACTCGGGCAGCCGCCGGTGTCGGGTGAGGTAGGACTGCAGCGCCGGTAGGGCCTCGGCAGCACGCGTGGCGTCGTCCTTGCTCGGCAAGATCGTGTCGAGCGCTGCGGTCATGACTCACCTCCTCCGCAGTCGCAGTATCCGCAACAAACGAAACAGACGCAATGACGCGTCCGCCGCGATCTTCAGGGGCCATCGGCACCCAAGCAGCCCCCGCGGCCACCGTGCTCGAGGCCGCCAACCCGAACGGGAGTGGGTCCGGCGCTTCCCCCCGGGAGGCGAGACACCGGCCCCGTATCGGAGATACCGGGGTGTGTTCCGTCTGGTTTGTGTCCTGGGTCAGGTTCGTTGGGTCACATGTTCTTGGTGATCTCGTTCGCGTTCGGGATCTTGTTGTCGTGGGTGTTGGTGTCGTGTGAGCCCGTGATCGCATTCTGGAGATTGTGGTCACTGGCGACTCCTGTGCCGAGATTGGCTCCCTGCACTCCTTCCGCGTCGATTCCGCCAGGCGGAACACCAGCCCCACTCGGCTCGCTCGAGCTTCGATCAGTCCGCGGCCCGCGCGGGGACGCAGGCGGGGACGTCAGCGGGGACGCGGGCGGGGACGCGTGTCGGGTTGCCGGACAAGGTGTTGGCCAAGGATCTGGACAAGGTCGTCACGCCTGACGAGCAGAATCCGGGGCGCTTTCGGCTTGCGGCCAAGGGTTCGGATAAGGATCTGGACAAGGTACGGGCGCCAGAGTCCTCGCCGTGCAGACGGACCGGTGGCCTGATTTCAAGATCCCCCCACGCTCGAAACCGGCCCCGGGGGCGCCGGCGGGGACGTCGGCGGGGACGCCCCGAGCTTGCAATGCGCGCATGGATCTCGACCCCGGTGCGCCCACCCGCCGTCCCCGCCCGCCTGCCGCCCCCTCCCCGTCGACCCGGGCTACCGCTGCGAGGGGTGGGCGGCGGTGATCTCGGTCGAGATGCTGACCGGCGGACCCGGCGCGGGGGACTACTACCTGCGCCGGCAGGCGGACTGCGCGGCTGACTACTACGTCGGTCGGGGCGAGTCGGAGGGCGTGTGGGTAGGTGCCGGCGCCGAAGCGCTCGGCCTGACGGGTCCGCTGGGTCCAGGCGGCGAGCATGTGCTGCGAGCGATGCTCGCCGGCCGCGCTCCGGACGGCCAGGTGTTGGTGGCGGCGGTGCTTCGGGCGGTTCCGGCGTCCCGGCTGCCCGCCGGCCCACTCGTGGAGGCGGTCAGGGCGGTCGCGATCGGCCAGCAACTGACCCCGTCCGAAATCCTGCCGCGGACGCCGGATGCGCGGTACCGGGTGCTGGAACGGCGGATGGACGGGCCGCGTGGCGCGACGGCGACCGTGGGCGCGGAGGACGCCGAGCGGCTGTGTTCGGCGGCCGGCCTCGACCCGGTCGCGGTGTTCCGGGCGGCGGACGGCACGGACCGGTTCAGCCCGGCGCTCGCGGCGGCCGACGGCCGAGTGGACATTCGCCGCGCTGGGATCGACGTGACCATGTCCGCGCCCAAGTCGGTTTCCGTCCTCTACGGGCTCGGCTCGCCGGCGGTCGCCGGGCAGGCGCGGGCCGCCCACGACGCCGCGGTCGCCGAGGCACTGCGCTACCTGTCGCGGGAGGCGGGGCACGGGCTGCGCGGGCATCAAGGTGATGGGCGGCGGGCGGCGCGCATCGGCACCGACGGGCTGATCGCGGCGGGGTTCACCCACCGGACGAGCCGCGCGGACGACCCGCAGTTGCACACCCACCTGGTCATCCCGAACGTCGTACGGGGTGAGGACGGCCAGTGGAGCGCGGTGGACTCCCGGGCGGTCTACCGGCACGCCACCACGGCCTCCTACCTGTACCAAGCAACGTTGCGGGCCGAGCTGACCCGCCGGCTCGGCGTCACGTGGACCGCCCCCAAGCGGGGCATCGCCGAGATCGTGGGGGTGCCGGCTGGGCTGCGCCGGCTCTTCTCGACCCGCAGCGTCCAGATCAGCACCGAACTGGCCCGAACCGGCCGGGACGGCCCCGCTGCGGCGCAGGTCGCCTGCCTGGCCACCCGCCCCGCCAAGTCCCACACGCCGGAGGTCGCGCTACGGGAGCGCTGGCAGCTGCGCGCCGCCGAGGCTGGTCATCCGGGCGAGCAGCTGATCGACCAGACGGTCGGCCGGCAGATCGAGTTGCCGGCGTTGCCGACGTTCGCCGAGATGAGCGACAGGCTGGTCGCCCCGACCGGGCTGACCTCGATGCAGACCAGCGTGGACCGCCGCGATCTGCTGCAGGCCGTCTGCGAAGAACTGCCGCCCGGCGCACCGGTCTCCCTCGAGCTGGTCGACGCCTACGCCGACGCCACCCTCCGCTCCACGGAGTTGGTGCGGCTGGCAGGCGCCGCCGCGGTGGTTGAGGATGGGCCGCGCTGGTCCACAGCTGAACTGCTGGCCACCGAAAAGCACGCCTTCACCGTCGCCGCCACGCTCCGTGCCGCCGCCCCCGCCCGCCCGATCCGCTCTATCGCTTTGCGCGGCCTCAATGGCGAACAGGCGGCGCTGGTCCGCGGATTGCTCGAGCATACAGGCGGACTGACGATCGTCGTCGGCCCGGCGGGCGCCGGTAAGACCGCCGCGCTGAAGACCGCCGTCGAGGCATGGTCCGCGGCCGGCGTACCCGTGCACGGCGCGACGGTCGCCGCGCTCACCGCCCGCGAACTATCCCGGGCCACCGGCATGCCCACAACTACGTTGACCCGCCTGCTTGCTGACGCCGACCGGCCTACCGCCGACGGTCACCCTCCGGCAGGCCTGCCGGCCGGGTCGGTGCTGGTCGTCGACGAGGCCGGCATGGTCGACACCCGCACCCTCGTCCGGCTTCTCGACCACGCCGCGGCCAGCCGAGCGAAACTCGTGCTGGTCGGGGATCCGGCCCAGCTGCCGGAGATCGGCGCCGGCGGGCTGTTCACCGCGCTCACCCGCCATCCCGACACCATCCGGCTGCAGGGCAACCAGCGGCAGCACCGACTGTGGGAACGGGTCGCGCTCGCCCAGCTGCGCACCGGTGACATTGCCGGGGCCCTGGATGCCTACGAGGCGCACGGGCGTATCCACACGGCCCCGACCGCGGTCGACGCGCAGGTCGAGATCGTCAGCGACTACCTCGCCCTCCGGGACCAGACAGTCCATCCCGACCGGGTGCTCATGCTCACGTCCACCCGCGCCGACACGTGCGAGCTCAACGAGCTGACCCGCGCCCGGCTGCGCGCCCACGGCCGGCTCGCCGGCCCCGCACTCACCGTCATGACCGCTGACGGGGACGTACGTGACTTCCAGGCCGGCGACGAGGTGGTGGTCATCCGCAACGACCACAGCCGGGGGCTGCTCAATGGCACCCGGGCCACCGTCACCGCCGTCGACCCCCACGCCCAGTGGCTCGCCTTGACCACCCGCGACGGCGCCGGGCACACCGTCGGCACCGACTGGCTACAGGAGGATCGACTCGCCCACGGTTACGCGCTCACCGTCCATAAGGCCCAAGGCTCCACCGTCGACCACGCCCTGCTCTACGGCACCGGCGCCCTCAGCCAGGAAGCCGGCTACGTCGCCCTGTCCCGTGGCCGCGAGAGCAACCACCTCTACGCCGCGAACCCCGACCTCGACGAGCTGTACGCCGTCGAGCGGCAAGTACCGGACTGGCTCGCCGACCGGCTCGAACAGTCAGCCCGGCAAACGCTCGCCCTCGAGCAGTACCCGGACGGCGGATCTCATCCGGACGGGCTGTTCGACTGGCTGCGAGATGACGGGCGCGGCCACGACCTCGGGATCGGCCGATGAGGCTGCTGACCATCCCCGAAGCGGCCACGGAGCTGCACGTCCCCGAAGGCTGGCTGCGCAAGAAGGTCACCGCTCGCGAAGTGCCCTTCACCCGCCTGGGCAAGCACGTCCGCTTCACCGACGACCAACTACGCGCCATCGTCATAGCCGGCGAGGTACTACCGATTGTCGTACCCGCCAGGCAAGGCCTCAGCCGGCGCGCCAGGAAGCTCGCATAACATGCTCGGCCAGTTTGCAGGACCCTGTCGGTTCCTTGAGGGTGCACTCGGAATTGGATCCGGACACCACTGTTGCGGTGTCCGGATCCAATGGCCGGATTGCTACGCCCTACCAGTTGGGTGAGTGTGCACTCTCAGATGCTGGCGCACGCATCGCCGCGGTCGTAGTACGGCGACGGCGTTTCCCACCAGGTCGCGTCCCACACGGTCGAGTAGTTGACTGGGCCGTAGACGACAACGACTTGTTGCCCGTACGTCACGTTCGTGTCAGACGAGTTCGCGCCTCCGGTTCCTGGGTGACAGGACGTTGCGCTGATTCCTTCGTTGGACACGGACACATGGCCCTGGTCGACCCAAGATCCCAAGTACGTGTAGGTGCCCTTGATGTAGTTGGATCCGCCGACCAAAGTCGTACCCACGCATATGGTGCCGCTGGACGTAGTGGCAGCACAGGCTGAGCCGACAGGAACAGACGCCGGGGAAACCTGTGTCGGCGACTGCGTCTCGGACGGGGATGGGCTAGCACTTGCTTGATCCGCAGACGGGCTAGCACTCTCTTGCGGCCCAGACGCGGAAGAGTTGGAATTCGCTTGCGCCCCCGAGGGCACTGGCACCGACTTCGGATCGCAACTGATCACACCGGCGACGGCCAAGGTCGTTATGTCCGCAGGCATGCCCTTGATCCCGCTGGCGCCGCTAACGGGGATGTACTCGAGGTTCTCAAGGTGGCAACCGGAGGGAGCAAGCTCGTCCCATTTCGCGCTTCGCATGCTTGCTTGCTGGTCGGCTGCCCAGGCTTCCCACGCGCTTCTCGGCGCTGCTGCCGACGGCGCGGCCGGAAGTGGGTTTGCGTCCACGCTGGAAACAGGTTGCCCCGTTGGCGTCGGAGGCGAACCATCTGCAGCCGCGGGTGCAATGTCTGCGCCTCCCACGAAACCCAACGCGACGGCGAACGTGACTACGAACGACTTGCGACGAGCCACTGCAACCACCCCCTTCTTGTCAACAATTGGACTTAGGTGTCTCAACTCGATGGACGAGTCTCTGGCGCGTTCAGCGTGATCGGGCCTGGCAGCGCGGCAACGGCGATGCTGTCGTCGAGTCCCCATTCCAGTCGGGCACTTCCCTGGCCGGCGGGGACCTCGATTTGCATCGCGAATGTGGCGCTGTCCCCGGCCTTAATGCCGTTTGTCTCGTCGCAGTTGAGGCGGTACTGGCCGACGGTGGCGTCAGTTGGCTGGTCGTAGCCGGCACCCATGTATTGGGTGTAGATCGGACAGCGGTTGAAGATCACGTCCCGATCGGACGGATTGTGGAGGGTAACCGTGTAAGTGACCGTGTCTCCGCTGGTAGCCGCGCGGGGAGCGCTGATCGTGATCACCAAGCCGTTCAACTCCGAGGTGGCCGCCGCGGGCGTGGTGAACGCGCTGTACGTGAAGGCCGTATGCCGAAAACCGTTGCACGGAGTGTCGGTCGCAGCGGGGAAGGCGATTGTCACCTCGCCGCCCCCCGGGGCCGGCACCCGGAAGGCTGTCGCGGTGGCATTGGATTCGCCAGAAGGCATTGGGGGCAACGTGTCGCACTCGTCTGAGTAGCTGAACACGATCGCCGCACGCTCCCCAGGCTTTAGGTTTGCCGGCGGGGCGGTGTGCACATGAGGGTCAGCCGTCACGGTCGTCCCGCTGACCCGACCACCGCCGGTCAGTTCCACGCTTATGTCAGAGGCATAGCCGGACAGCGTGCAGGGCTGGCTGCCACGATTGGTGAACCAGAGCAGAAGGCGATGATCGTGAACACCAAGGCCCGCGTCGACTGGTTCGGCGCGACCTTGCATTTCCGCGGCGCCGCAGGCTGGATACTCGGCCGAGTTGTCGACTTCTACGGGCTGGTTGACCCATGGCGCCGGCTGCGCGCTTCCCATACGGATCGGGACCGGCTCAGTAGAGTGCCCGGCGAGGCTGTAGGTAGAGAGGACGGCGACGACGGCGGTCGTCGTGGCCGTCGCCGTTAGAACCGCGACAGCGCGGCGAGAGCGGCGTCGGCGGTCGATACGCCGGTGCAGTTCTTCCAGAAATTCCCCCTGTACCGCAACGACGGGAACGTCTTCGAAGGCACGAACTAGCTCACGTTCTGCATCGTTCATTTCGGTTGCTCCGCTTCCCGCAATGGCGAGCCGAGCCGTTCTCTTAGCGTGCGCAAGGCCTTGGCCGACTGGCTCTTCACGGTGCCGACGCTGCATCCCAAGGCCGCTGCGGCCTGTTGTTCGGAGTAGTCAGCCACATAACGCAGCGCCAACACCGCTCGCTGACGCGGAGGCAAAGCGGCGAGCGCGTCCCACACCTCGAAACTCCGGCCGACCGGCTCATAGAATTGCTCCGGAACTACGGCGACCAGGCGTTCCAAGCGGCGACGTCGCCACCAACTGATCCTCTGGTTCACCATGACCTGACGGACGTACCTGGCCGGGTCCCCGCTTGCGAGCACACGAGACCACCGGGTCCCGACCTGCAACAGCGCTTCCTGCACCAAGTCGTCGGCATGCGCGGAGTTGGCGGTCAGCGCATATGCGAAGCGAGAGAGTTCCGGCATACGGACACGCACGAACGCGTCGAACGACGCTCGTTCGTCGGCGTCCACGCTTCACCACCTTCCGCCAGTAGCACGCACGAGGAGGTGGAAAGGTTGCCCGGGCCGACCAGCAGATTGGGCGACAGGGTTGCCGGACCAGGCAAACGTTCCTGAAAGCGACCTCCGTAGTCAGGTGTACGGCCCCCGACTCCGGGCCGAATCGCCATTGTCAGTCAGACCGGGCATGCTGCGCCCGAACGAGGAATGGCACCCCTATGCCGGCTTCTCCTCAAGCACGAGCACCGCCGCCTCGACGCTGTCCCCTCCGGTTGCGGTGACCACCTTGCGACCGCCGAGTGCCCGGTCGATGGCGAGGTCGGCTATCTCGTGGGTCTGGAAGAGCAGCCCACCGTAGACGTCGACGGTGATCTGGATGCTCTTGTGGCCGAGCCGCTTCTGGATCACCGGCAGGGGGACGCCAGCCGAGATCAGCCAGGCGGCGTGCGTGTGCCGCAGGTCGTGGAACCGCGGCGTCTTCGCCAGTCCTTTGGCCTGCGCGGCCTTGATCGCGCGCTGCCATCCGCCGTACCAGTTGCCGTGCACCCGCCGGCCGCCGCCGCGGGCGCTGAACACCAGATCGTCCGGGCCTCGACCGGCCACGACGCGGCGCAACGCCTCGACGACGCGCGGGGCCAGGGTGATGCGCCGCCGGGACTCGCGCGTCTTCGGCTTGCCGATGTAGGCGACGCCGTGCTGCCCGAGCGCGAACTCGCCCCGGCCGTTGCTCTTCCAAGCCCGGCGGATCGTCAGCATCGCCGGTGAGCCGTCGATGTTGAGGTCCTTGACCTTGAGCGCGGTGAGCTCGCCCCAGCGCAGCCCCGTGCCCACGGCGACAGTCAGGAAGTCGCGGTCAACCTCGGGCATGCACGAGCGCAGGAGCGCGAACTCCTTCTCGGTGAGGAAGACCTTGTCCTCGTCGTCCTCAGTGTCGTCGTCGGTCGGCGGCAGTTTCACCCCTTCGCAGGGGTTGCGGCCGATCAGGCCCTTCTCCACCGCGCTCTTGAGCACGGCCGCCAGCAGGCCGTGGTAGTTGGCGATCGTCTTCGGGCTGGCGCCGGCCTTGCGCCGGGCGACGATCCAGTCGCGGTCGTCGTCCGACGTCAGGTTCTCGATCGTCGGCTGGCACCGCTTGATCTCGGTGAGCCAGCCGTCGAGCGACGTCAGCTGCTGGACGTACTTCGTCTGCGTGTCCGGCCCGGCGCTGGTGAGCCGGCGGACGTACGCCGTGCCGAACTCGAGTAACGGGCGCTCCTCCGCCGGCTCCTCCCACGCCTCACCGAAACCCATGCCCTTGACCCAGCCGTCCGGCCACCGCTGACCGGCGGCGTCGACGAGCGCCGCGAACTTCAGCGCCGCCCGGCGGTCGGCGAACGTCTCGGACTGCCATGGTGCGCCGCGGCTGCCACCGAGCAGCCACTGCACCTTGTAGGTGCGCTCGCCGGACTTGTGCTTGCGCGTGACGACGCTCGCCATGACCGCCTCCAAGATCAACCGTTATGCCTCGGTTATGCCTCGGGAGCGACCGTAGAGCGGCCCTGCGACAGTTTTCGCAGGTCAGAGCCTTCGTGCGGGTGGTGGAGCTGAGGGGATTTGAACCCCTGACCCCCTCGATGCGAACGAGGTGCGCTACCGGACTGCGCCACAGCCCCGCGGTGCTGTCCAAGTTACACGAACGCGGCGCCACCCCTGCGTGGACGCAGCGGCGTCAGTCTCCGACTGCCCGACGTTCGACGATCTGGTCGAGCTCGTCGTCCTCGTCGTCCCAGCCGTCGACCTCGACGGCAGGCTCGTCGTCGAGGAACGCGTCGCTCCACGCGCCAGGTCGGGTGAGGTCGATGACCGGCATCGCCGGCGGCTTGAGCGTGTAGGTCGGCGGGGGCACCGGCACCGGCTGCCAGCCGTCGGTGCCGGTTGCGCCCTCCTCGATTACGCCCTCTGCCACCATCGGCTCGACCGTAGACACCTCGGTGGCGGCGGCCGGCGCGTAGGCCGGGACCTCCGGCTCCTCGGCCGGCACCGGCGGCGCGGGGCGTGCCGGCGCGGGCCGCGCCGGAACCGGACGAGCGGGGGCGCGGCGCATGGGCCGGCGGGCGGCGGAGCGCGCCTCGATCCGCAGGTGCGCGACGTAGGCGACCAGCAGCAGGTCCACCAGGAGCTGCACCGGCAACGGCAGCACGCCGACCGCGACGAGCACCAGCGACAGGAAGACCAGCGACACCAGGACGAGCAGCACCCGGCGCCGGCGAGCCATCAGGCCCCGGCGGGCGTCGGCCGGCCGGGCCGGCCGGGATGCCGCGACCGGCGGTCGTGCCCCGGCGGGACGGGAGGCCGGCCGGGGCTGCGGCGCAGGCTCCGGCCGGGTCTGGCGGGCCCGGCGAGCCGGGTCGGACGCCCCCGAGACGTGCCAGGACATCGCGTCGGGCAGGCGACGGGGCATGACGACGTACCTCTTCGACGTGGTGGACCGGGACGCCATCGGGATGGCGCGCCGGGACAGGACCCGCATCGCAGCGGAGAAGCGGTCGGCGGACCGGGCCTCGAGAGAGGCGTCGTGTCGCCGGAGCCACATGGGGACGAGAACCGCCGCCCACATGGCCACGATCGCGGCGTAGATCAGCCCGCTCAGGACAGCCTCCAGACCCTTGTACCTACCGCCGCTGAACGCTAGTCAGGCCCTCCGCGTGCGGCACGCATCTGGCCCGGTGTGTCGCCGGGTTCCTCACCGGCCGAGGGGACAACGGCGTCGTATCTCGGCTGGTTCCTCATCCAGCGACCGATCAGCGCGCCGCGGCGGCGAGCGCACGGGAAAGGAGACCGGCGGGTGCATCTTCCACCGTGACCGCGTAGCTGATGTGGTCGCGGTAGGCACCGTCGATGTGCAGGTAGCGCCGGCGCAGGCCTTCCTCGCGGAACCCGAGCTTCTCGACGACGCGGCGGCTGGCGGCGTTCTCGGGCCGGATGTTGGCCTCGACGCGGTGCAGACCGGCCCGCTCGAAGCAGTGGTCGACGGCGAGGGCGAGCGCGATCGGCATGATCCCGCGGCCCGCCACGGCCGAGTCGATCCAGTAGCCGGCATGACCGGAGTTCAGCGAGCCGCGCACGATCGTGGCGATGGTGACCTGGCCCACGAGCCGGCCGTCGAAGAGCAACGCGAAGGGCAGCGCCGATCCCTCGCGGCCCTTGCGGTTGAGGTCTCGCCGCATCGCCAGGTAGACCGTGGCGCTGGGGTCGGATCGCCCACTCTGGCCCGGCGGGGTCGCCTCCCAGGGCCGCAGCCAGTCCTCATTGCGGCGGCGCACGTCGACCCACTCACCGGCGTCGCGCAGCCGCATGGGCCGGAGGGTGACCGGGCCGTGGCCGAGGCGCGCCGGCCATCCCGCCGCCACGGGTCAGTGGTCCTCGCCGTGCAGCTGCGCGACGGCGTGCCCGATGACCGGCGCGAGCACCGCCATGCCGTCGCGGACGCCGCCGGTCGAGCCGGGGAGGTTGACGACGAGCGTGCCGGCGGCGACACCGGCGACACCGCGGGACAGGATCGTCGTCGGGATCTGCTCGCGGTTGTACTGCCGGACCGCCTCCGCCAGCCCGGGCGCCTCCTTGTCGAGCACGGTGCGGGTCGCCTCCGGCGTGACGTCGCGCGGTGCGAACCCGGTGCCTCCGGTCGTGACGCAGACGTCGACCTCGTCGGCGATTGCGCTGCGCAGCGCGGCCACGATCTCGGGCACCTCGTCGGGCACGACGACCACGTCGCCGACCTCGAATCCCTGGTCGCGCAGCAGGCCGGCGAGCAGCGGTCCCGAGGAGTCGTGGCGCGCGCCACCGTGCGAGCGGTCGGAGACCGTGATCACCCGGGCGGTGGCGCCGGCAGGAAGTCCTTCGCTACCCATCCCGCCTCCAGTCGCCGCTCTTGCCGCCGGTCTTCTCCACGACGCAGATGTCGGTGACGACCGCGGCCGGGTCCACCGCCTTCACCATGTCGACGAGGGCGAGCGCGGCGACGGTCACCGAGGTGAGCGCCTCCATCTCGACGCCGGTGCGGTCGGCGGTGCGCACGGTAGCGCTGATGTCAACCCCGTCGTCAGCGACGTCGAGGTCGACAACGACCCCGTGCACGGCGATCGGGTGGCAGAGCGGCACCAGGTCGGGCGTGCGCTTGGCGGCCATGATCCCGGCGATGCGGGCGACGGCGAGCGCGTCGCCTTTGGGCACGCCCTCGCCGCGGAGCAGCTCGACGACCCGTGGCGACACCAGCACCCGGCCCCGCGCGGTCGCCGTGCGGACGGTCACGTCCTTGGTGGCGACGTCGACCATGCGGGCCGCGCCGGTCGCGTCGACGTGGGTCAGCCGCTTGCTCATCGCTGCCTTCTCTCGAGCATCAGGCAGTCAACCGCCGCGCCCGCAGGTAGCTCGGTCGTCTCCTCCGGGACGACGACGAGCGTGTTGGCGGCGGCGTAGTCGGCTAGCAGGTGCGAGCCCGGGCCCTCGAAGGGCGCGACCACATAGGCGCCGTCCTTGACCCGCAGCCGGCCGCGCGCGAACTGCCGGCGGCCCGCCCCCTTGCGAATCGGGCTCTCGAGCTTGGCGCGCACCGTGGGCCGCTGGATCGGCTCGGTGCCGAGCATGCGGCGCAGCGCGGGCCGCACGAACACCTCGAAGGAGATCAGCGCGCTGACCGGGTTGCCGGGCAGCCCGAAGAACGGCGTCGCCTCCGGTCCGACGGTGCCGAACCCCTGGGGCATGCCGGGCTGCATGGCGACCCGGTGGAAGCCGACGGTGCCGAGCTGGGACAGCACCTCTTTCACCACGTCGTAGGCGCCGGCGCTGACCCCACCGCTGGTGATGATGCAGTCGGCGCGGATCAGCTGGTCCTCGAGCGTGTCGCGGAACTCCCGGGGGTCGTCGGTGGTGATGCCGACCCGGAACGCGATCGCGCCCGCCTCCCGGGCCGCGCAGGTCAGCCCGTAGGAGTTGGAGTCGACGATCTGACCGTGGCCCAGCGGCGTACCCGGCTCGACCAGCTCGCTGCCGGTCGACAGGATCACCACACGCGGGCGGGGGCGGGCCAGCACGCGGGCCCGGCCGACCGCGGCGAGCAGGGCGACCTGCGCGGCACCGAGATGCGTGCCGGCCGGCAGCACCTGCTGGCCCGCCGTCACGTCCTCGCCGGCGCGGCGGATGTGCGCACCCTCCGGCGGCGTACGCCGAATCGCCACGGTCGCGATGCCACCGTCGGTCCACTCCACCGGGACCACCGCGTCGGCGCCGGGGGGCAGCGGCGCCCCCGTCATGATCCGGACGCACAACCCGGGCTGCACCGTGTAAGGGGTCGCGCTGCCGGCGGCCACGTCGCCCACCACCGGCAGCATCGTCGGGGACTCCTCGGAGGCACCGGCGACGTCGGCCCGGCGCACGGCGTAGCCGTCCATCGCGGAATTGTCGAAGGGCGGCAGCGGGTGGCTGCTCGTGACGTCCTCGGCGAGCACGCACCCGTGCGCGTCGAGCAGCGAGAGGTCGAGCTCGGACAGCGGGGAGACCACCTCGAGGATCTCCTCGAGGTGCTGCTCGACGGTGCGCTGCGGCGGGGCGTGCCCGTGGTCGCCGTGCGGTGGGGAGGTCACGGCCGCACCGGCTCCTCGTCGCCACCGGCCAGCCGATCCGGCAGCCATTCCTGCAACCAGGCAAGGAAATCCGGCCCGAGATCCGGCCGGTCGGCGGCGAGCTGCACGACCGACCGGAGGTAGTCGCCCTTGTCTCCGGTGTCGTAACGACGCCCTCGGAAGACCACTCCGTGCACCGGGCCGGCGCTCTTGCCGTAGGCCTCGATGGCGTCGGTCAGCTGGATCTCGCCGCCTCGGCCGGGTGGGGTGCTGCGGATGACGTCGAACAGCTCGGCGGCCAGCACGTAGCGACCGATCATCGCGAGGTTGCTCGGCGCCTCGGCCGGTTCGGGTTTCTCGACCATGCCGGTGACCCGGACGACATCGGCCTCGCCCGTCGGCGCGGTGGCGGCGGCGCCGTAGAGCCGGATCTGCTCGCGGGGCACCTCGAGCAGGCAGATGACGCACCCGCCGTAGCGCTGCTGCACCTCGATCATCCGCGGCAGCACCGGGTCGCGCTCGTCGATGAGGTCGTCGCCGAGCAGCACGGCGAACGGTTCGCCGCCCACGTGGTCGGCGGCGCAGAGCACGGCGTGGCCGAGACCGCGCGGGTCCTGCTGGCGCACGAAGTGGACGGTCGCGAGGTCGGTCGCGGCGCGGACCCGCTCCAGCAGGTCCTTCTTGCTCGGCTGGCCCTCGAGGGTGTCCTCCAGCTCATAGGCCCGGTCGAAGTGGTCCTCCAGCGCGCCCTTGTTGCGCCCGGTGACCATGAGCACGTCGGCGAGGCCGGCGCGGGAGGCCTCCTCGACGACGTACTGGATGGCCGGCTTGTCGACGACCGGGATCATCTCCTTCGGGACCGCCTTGGTCGCAGGCAGGAACCGCGTGCCGAGACCCGCGGCGGGGATCACCGCCTTGCGGGCGCGCGCCGGGCTGCTGCTCATGAGCCGGACCCTAACGGGGCGCGCTCAGCGCCGCTGTTGCTGCTGTGCCGGAGCCCCGCGGAGCGTCGCGTGGGGCACGGCCACCCGCCACTGGTCGCGGCCCTCGGTCTTCGCGGCGTACAGCGCCTCGTCGGCGGCCCGGATCAGGCCGGGCCCGTCGGCCGCGTGGGTCGGGTAGGTCGAGACACCGACCGACACGGTGACCCTGATCGCCGGCTGGTCGTCGCCGTGACCGTCGAACGACCGGTTGCGAACGACCTCGCAGATGCGCTCGGCGGACGTCGTCGCGCCGGCAGCGCCCGTCTCGGGCAGCAGCAGCACGAGCTCCTCACCGCCGTAGCGGGCGACGACGTCGACCTCGCGGATCACCGAGTGCACCCGGGCGGCCAGCTCGACCAGCACCGCATCACCTCGCTGGTGGCCGTAGGCGTCGTTGACGTCCTTGAAGTGGTCAAGGTCGAGCATGAGCAGGCTCAGCGGTCGGCCGAACCGGGTGGCCCGCTCGATCTCCTGCTCGAGGGCCATCTGCAGGTAGCGGTAGTTCCACAACCCGGTCAGCGGGTCGGTGATCGAGAGCCGCTGCGCCTCCTCGTGCAGCAGGACGTTCTCGACGGCGACGCTGGCCTGCGCGGCGAACGACCGGATCGTGACGAGGTCGCCCTCGCGGAACTCCGACGACCCGTCGGGGTCGTAGAGGTTGAGCACGCCGACGACACGTTCCCCGCTGTGCAGCGGCGCAGCCAGCACCGCCGCCGCCTGTGGCTCCTCCGGCGACAGCACCAGCTGCCCGGGCCCGACCCGACCACGCAACGGTTCGGCCCGCACGGCCACCCGACCGGTGACACCGGAGCCGAGGGGGATCGAGAGCGTCTCGCCGACACCACGCGGTCCGAGGCCGACGCCGACCGCGAGCTCGAGCCGGCTGCGATCGGGCGAGACGAGCAGCACCGCGCCCGCGGTGGCGTTGGTGGTCGCCATGGCCGCCTCGAGGATCACGCCGAGGATGCGGTCGAGGTCGTGGGTGCTCGACAGCGTGTCGCCGAGCCGGGAGAGGTTGCGCCGCAGCTGGTCGCGACTCGCGACCAGCGCACGGATGTGCGACTGCAGCTTGTCGGTCATCTCGTTGAACGCCACGGCGAGCATGCCGACCTCGTCCCGGGAGCGCACCGGGATGCGGGTGTCCAGGTCACCGCCCGCGACCCGGCCGGCGGCGTCGGCGAGCTCGACGAGGGGACGCGTCGTCAGCCCGGCCAGCAGCCACGCGACCGCCGTCGCGACGAGGAGCGCCACCAGCAGCACCACCGCGACCACGGCGACCAGCCCGCTGCGCCCGGGTTGGGCATCGCTGACCACGACGAGCGGCCCGCCGGGCACGCTGTGTGCCGCCGTGACGATCTGGCCGCCGGCGTGCACGGAACCGCTGGCGGCCACGGCACGCTCGGCGACCGCGGCGACCTGCGCGGCGCGCCGCGGCGGCAGCGTGCTCGCCACGGGCTCGCCCCGGGAGACGATGGTCAGGGCGGTGTCTGCGCCACCTGCCAGCGCGCGGAGCCGCTCCCGCGGCAACGGCACCCCGGCGACGACGGTCCCGCGCGCGGAGCCGTCGGGGTTGTGCAGCGCGACTGAGGTGACCAGCACGTAGCCACCGGCGCCACGACCCGCCACGCAGGAGCCGGCCGGAGCCGCGGCGCCGACGGGGCCGCCGCCCGGGAGCTGCGGCACGGTGCCGCGCTCGGCGACGACGCGGCCGGCCGGATCGAGGACGGCGGCGTAGCCGACGACCTGCCGGTCGACGACGTCGGCGACCGCGGCCGACGTGGTCGCCGTCGGTAGCTCGTGCGCGACGAGGTCGGCGCCGACCTGGGCGGTGCGGCAGAGGTCGCCGACGACCTCGGTGATGGCGGCCCGGCCGGCGGACAGCCGCTCGTCGACCTGGCTCTGCAGCGCGGAGGGGACCCGGGTGAGCATCAGGACGGCCCCGGCGGCGACGGGCACCAGCACGACGAGCACGAACGCCAACCACAGCCGGGCGCGGAGGCTGCTCACCGCGGGAACCCTTCGTCGACGGCCCCCCGCCAACTCTGCTTGCGCTGCGCTCCCCCGCCGTCGCGCTGCGTCATTGTGGACCGGTGCCCGCCACCCCGCCAACCGCCATAAGTGTGGTGAAGTCACGCCTGCGGGCGCAGCTGCTGGCGCGGCGGGCGAGCAGGTCGCCGGCGGAGCGTCGCGCCGCCGCCGCCGGGCTGGCGCGCCACCTCGACGCCCTGCCGGAGATCGGTGCCGCGCGCTGCGTGACGGCGTACGTCGGAGTGGACGACGAGCCCGGCACCGGGCCACTGCTCGACGAAGCGGCGGCGCGCGGCCTGGAGGTCTTGCTGCCGGTGGCCCTCCGGGGCGGGCGCCTGGCCTGGGCGGCGTACACGGGAACGGCCGACCTCGTGGCGGGACGGTTCGGCCTGCGCGAACCGGCCGGCCCGCGGCTCGGGCCGGAAGCCGTCGCCGAGGCCGACCTGTTGCTGGTGCCGGCGCTGGCCGTCGACCGCGCCGGGCACCGGCTGGGCCGGGGCGGCGGACACTACGACCGGTTGCTGGCGAGCCTGGCGCAGCCGGCGTACGCGGTGGTCTTCGACGACGAGGTGCTCGACGCCGTGCCCGTGGACGCCCACGACCGGTCGGTCACCGGCGCCCTCACCCCGTCAGGCTTCGTGCGGCTAGTGAAGAGCTGACCCAGCGAGCCAGTCGGCCCAGGACATGTTCCAGTCGGCGGTGCCGGCGTCCCAGCGCACCGGCAGGCGGGGGGTGTTGAAGATGTCGATGATGTCGCCGCGCTGGGAGAAGTTGTAGAACCACTCCGCGTCGGACGGCGCGAGGTTGACGCAGCCGTGGGACACGTTGGTGTTGCCCTGGTCCGCCACCGACCACGGGGCGGAGTGGACGAACGCGCCGCCGTTGGAGATGCGGACGTCCCACTTGACCGTCTCGTAGTAGCCGTCGGGCGAGTTGCGTGGGATGCCCACCGTCGCGGAGTCCATGATCACCGTGGGCGCCTTGTCGAGCGCGATGTGGACGCCGCCCATCGTGGGCCACTTGTCCTCGCGGCCCGCGCTGATCTTGAACGTCTTGACCAGCTTGCCGTTGGCGAAGACCTGCATCGAGTGGTTCTTGACGTCGACCTTGCTGACGTGGGAGTCGCCGATGCGGTAGGTCGCGGTGTGCGCGTCGCGCTCGCCCCAGACCCCGTCACCGAGGTAGAGGTGCGCGAGGTTGACGCCGAAGGTCACGGTCGTGCCGGGCGCCCAGTAGTTCTGGGGCCGCCAGTGGATCTCGGTGCCGCTGATCCAGTGCCACGAGCCCTCGACGCTGGGGCTGGTGCTGATCGTCAGCCGCCGCTCGACGTCGGCCTTCTCGCTGTCGGGCACGGTGCGGTTGAAGGTGACGATCGCGGGCTGGCCGATGCCGACCACGGCGCTCATCGCCGGGTTGAGCACCGGCCGCAGGTGCTTCTCGGAGTCGGCGACCAGCACCTTGAGGTCGTCGGTGTGGCTCTTGCCGCGCAGGTCCTGGTAGGCGACGTGGACCGTGTAGGTCTCGAGCGGCTCCAGCGTGTTGCTGCTGCGCCACTCCGACCCGTCGGCCGTTGCGTGACCCGGCAGCGCCTGGCCGCCAGGCCCGGTGACCGAGGTCGAGGTGATCGCGGCGTGCTCGGCGACCAGCCGTAGCGGCTGGTCCCACGGCACCTGCCCCTGCGCGTTCTGCAGCGCGACGACCAGCTTGGCGGGGGGCGGCGGCAACGGTGACAGCTCGGCGGTGCCCTGTGCCGCGGTGACGCTCCCGGGCTGAGAGCCGGTGCCCAGCGTCTCGTAGGCCGCGACCCCGCCACCGGCGACGGCAAGGACGGCGACCGCAGAGGTGAGGGCGGTACGCAGACGCACGGGGCTGCTCCGGTCGACTCGGTGGGGCAGGCACATGATGCCCGGCGGGGGTGCCGGTCATACGACTAGACGCATGAGGTGCCAACAAGGTTGCCCGACCGGTGCATTCCGCAGCATCCGCCGCTCCGGTGATCGGTGCGGGCGGAAGGGACTACCTCGCCCGCCGCGCTACCAGCTGGTGTGCAGCGGGCGGCCCTCGGCGTAGCCGGCCGCGCTCTGCACGCCCACCACCGCGCGCTCGTGCAGCTCGGCGAGCGTGCCCGCGCCGGCGTAGGTGCAGGCGCTGCGGAGGCCCGCGACGATCGCGTCGAGCAGGTCCTCGACGCCGGGTCGCTCGGGGTCGAGGTACATGCGCGACGTGGAGATGCCTTCCTCGAAGAGCCCCTTGCGGGCGCGGTCGAAGGCCGACTCCTCGGCGGTGCGCCCCTTGACGGCACGGGCCGAGGCCATGCCGAAGCTCTCCTTGTAGCGGCGGCCCGACGCGTCCTCGTGGATGTCGCCGGGCGACTCGTGGGTGCCGGCGAACCACGACCCGACCATGACGTTGGACGCTCCCGCGGCGAGGGCGAGCGCCACGTCACGCGGGTGGCGAACACCGCCGTCGGCCCAGACGTGCTTGCCCAGCCGGGCCGCCTCGGCGGAGCACTCGAGCACGGCGGAGAACTGCGGCCGGCCGACACCGGTCATCATCCGGGTCGTGCACATGGCGCCCGGTCCGACGCCGACCTTGACGATGTCGGCGCCGGCGGCGACGAGGTCGCGCACGCCCTCTGCCGAGACGACGTTGCCGGCGACGACCGGCACCGCCGGGTCGAGGGCCCGCACCGCCTGCAGCGCGGCGAGCATCTTCTCCTGGTGACCGTGGGCGGTGTCGAGCACGAGCAGGTCGGCGCCGGTCTCGAGCGCGTCACGCGTCTTCGTCGCGACGTCGCCGTTGATGCCGACGGCCACCGCGACCCGCAACCGGCCGCGGTCGTCGACCGCCGGGTCGTAGAGGGTCGCGCGCAGCGCAGCCGTGCGGGTGAGGATGCCGACGAGGCGACCGTCGTCGCCCACCACCGGCGCCAGCCGGTGCCGGCTCTCGTGCAGGCGGTCGAAGGCCACCCGCGGCAGCACCTTCTCCGGCAGCGTGAGCAGCTCCGTGGACATCACCCGGCCGAGCTGGGTGAACCGGTCGACGCCGGTGCAGTCGGCCTCGGTGACGACGCCGACCGGCCGCCCGTCGGCCACCACGACGACGGCCCCGTGTGCGCGCTTGGGCAGCAGCGCGAGCGCGTCGCCGACGGTGTCGGTGCCGGTCAACGTGATCGCCGTGTCGTGCACGAGGTGGCGGGCCTTCACCCACTGCACGACGTCGGCGACGACCTCGGCCGGGATGTCCTGCGGGATGACGGCGAGGCCGCCGCGGCGGGCCACGGTCTCGGCCATCCGCCGGCCCGCGACGGCCGTCATGTTGGCGACGACGATCGGGATCGTCGTACCGCTGCCGTCACGCGTCGAGAGATCGACGTCGAGCCGCGAGCCGACCGCGGATCGCCGGGGGACCATGAACACGTCGTCGTAGGTGAGGTCGTACGACGCAACCGTGTCGTCGAGGAATCGCACGAGAAGGACATGGTAGGCGATCTCCGCCCTGGGGCGGTTACTGCGCGCTACCGTCGTGGCCGGGAGGGACCCGTGTCGTTTCTGTCGCTGGTGGCGCGCAACGTCGCCACGAAGAAGGTGCGCTCGATCCTCACGGCTCTGGCCGTCGCCATCGGCGTCATGACCGTGGTGACGCTGGGGCTGGTCAACCACAGCATCCGCACCAGCGCGCTGGCGATCATGCAGGTGGGCCGGGCCGACTTCACCGTCGCGCAGAAGGGTGTCTCCGACATCCTGTCGAGCTCGGTGCAGCAGGCGGACCTCGACCGGCTGCGCCAGGACCCCGACGTCGCCCAGGCCATCGGAGTGCTGCTGGCGACGAAGAAGTACGACGCCGCCAACCCGCTATTCATCGAGATCGGCATCCGCCCGGACGAGATGGCCGGCTTCGGCGTCAACATCATCCAAGGGCGGGCACCGGCGCCGACCGCGCAGCACGAGGTGCTGCTGGGCTACGAGGCGGCGCGCAACCTCGGCAAGAAGGTCGGCGAGACGTTCCACATCGACAACGTCAACTACAAGATCGTCGGGCTCTACCAGACCGGCCAGTCGCTCGGCGACCAGGGCGCCATGTTCCCGCTGATCGGGATGCAGGCCCACCAGCGGCAGTCGGGGCAGCTCTCGCTGCTGTTCGTGCAGGTGCGCGCCGGCGTCAACGTCCAGGCCGCGCAGGCCCGCATCGACAAGGACTTCCCGCAGCTGGTGACCGTGCGCACGGCCGCCGACTTCGGCCGGGCCGACCGCAGCCTGCAGTTCATCAACGCGGCCGACAAGGGCAGCACGATCCTCGCCGTGCTCATCGGCGCGGTCATCGTGATGAGCACGATGACGATGACGTTCATCGAGCGCACCCGGGAGTTCGGCGTCCTGTCGGCGATCGGTTGGCGTCGCACCCGCATTCTCGGGCTCGTGATGAGCGAGGCCGGCCTCATCGGGATAGTCGGTGCGGCCGCGGGGGTGGCGTTGTCGTTCGCCGCGACCAGCGTCGTAGCGCAGCTGCCGTCGCTGCAAGGCGTGCTGCACCTCGACTACACCGGCAGCACGTTCGGCCGCGCGATCTACACCGCGGCCGGCATGGTCGTGCTCGGCGCGCTCTACCCCGCGCTGCGCGCGGCGTTCCTCGCTCCGTTGGAGGCGCTGCGCCATGAGTGAGCCGGTCCCCGCTACCGCCGCGACGCAGGCGGCGCCGGACTACGCCATCGAGGCGATCAACGTCGTCAAGCACTTCGACGGCGGGATCGTGCGGGCACTCGACGGGGTGACGCTGCGGGTGCGCCCCGGGGAGTCGGTCGCCATCACCGGGCCGTCGGGGTGCGGCAAGTCGACGCTGCTGCACCTGCTGGCGAAGCTCGACAGCCCGACCTCCGGCACGATCCGGGTCGACGGCATCGACCTGTCGACGCTGTCCGACCCGAGCGACTACCGGCGCACCACCGTCGGGCTGGTCTTCCAGCTGCACAACCTGCTGCCCCACCTGTCCGCCGTACGCAACGTCGAGATCGCGATGTTCGGCACGCACCTGTCCCGCGGCGAGCGGCACGAACGAGCGCTGCAGCTGCTCGCCGCGGTCGACCTCGCCGGGCGCGAGAACCGGCCCCCCACCAAGCTCTCCGGCGGCGAACGTCAGCGCGTCGCGATCGCACGGTCGCTGGCCAACGACCCGCCGATCCTCCTCGCCGACGAGCCGACCGGCAGCCTCGACGAGAAGTCCGTCGACCACGTGCTGTCGCTGTTCCAGCGGCTGCGCCAGGACGCCCCGTCACTCTGCATCCTGATGGTGACCCACGACGCGCGGGTGGCGCAGTCGTGCGACCGGATCGTGCGGATGCGCGACGGCCGGGTGGTCGACGAGCCGAACACACCGACGCCGGTCGCGACGATCTGAGGGACCGCGGCGGCAGGCGGCGGCCGCTAACCGGCGAAGACGATGCGGGCGTCGGCCTGCTGCGTCGGGTCGGGTGTCGGCTGGCTGACGTTGATCAGGCACGGCTGGGTCGCGCTGCAGACGATGTTGTGCGTGCCGAACGGGCCTTTCTTGACCGTGTAGTCGGCCTGCACCGTGCCGGTGCCGTCGGCGGTCGCGGGCACGACGGCGGTGATGTCGCAGTCGCCCTGGCCGGTCTTGCTCCCCTTGTCGCCGCACTCGGCGACGATGTAGGTCGCTCCGGGGGTGAAGCCGGTGCCGGTGACGTGCACGGCCTGCCCGTCGTGCAGTCCCTTGGCCGGTTGCACGGTGACGTGCGGCTTGCCCGGGTGAGGCGAGGCGGTCGGAGGGGCGGTCGTGGGCGGCGCGACTTTCGTCGCCGGGTGCGCGGTCGGCGGCAGCACGACCAGCTCCTGCCCGCCCGTGCCGCACCCGGCGGCCACGGCGACGAGCACACCGGCGGCGAGGACACGGACCACGTGCACGCCTCCACGGTGCCACGTGCGGCGGGCCGGCGACCCGCCTTTGACAACGACCTGCCGTCGTGGTCCGCTGTAGCCGCAGTCGTCACGGACAGGGGAAGCCGGTCGAAATCCGGCGCTGACCCGCAACCGTAGGCCTCCGGGTGGACTCCCGGGAGCGAGCCGGAACACCTGGCGGTGACGAGGGCTCCCTGACATCCGTCGAGGTTCGCGGGGCGGAGCCCGGGCCGTGCGCCCGTGACCGCCCCCTGTCGCCGTCCGGCGACGGGGGGTTTGTCGGTTCGGGGGTGGGTCCGGCGACGCGCCGCGATCTCCGAACCGAAAGGCCACCGGTGTCTCTCGTCACCCGCGCCGCGACCGGCGTCACGCTCGCCGGCCTGCTCGCCGCCCCGCTCTGGGCCGCTCCGGCCTACGCCGCCACCCCGGCGCCGACGACCGGCGCGTCCACCACGGACCCCGCCCGGGCCGCAGCCGGGTGGCTCGCCGGGCAGCTGACCGGGCCGCAGGCCGACCACCTGACCTCGTCGTACGTCGATCAGAACGGCGCCACGCAGACCTACGCCGACCAGGGCCTGACCGCCGACGCGGTGCTGTCCTTCGACGCGGCCGGGGTCGCGCAGGACGCCGCGAAGCGGGCGACCACCTGGCTCGCGACCCAGGTCGACGCGTATGCCGGCACCGCGCCGAACTACTACCCCGGTTCGCTCGCCAAGCTGATCCTCGTCGCGGTCGCGCAGGGCGAGGATCCGCACGCCTTCGGCAACACCGACCTGGTCAAGGCGCTGCAGGGCGAGGAGGCGTCGGACGGCCTCTACACCGACCCGGACACGCAGAACGGCTACCAGAGCGTGGTGACCCAGGCGCTCGCACTGGTCGCCCTCTCACGGACCGACACCAAGCCCGACGCCAAGGCGGTCTCCTGGCTGGCCGGGCAGCAGTGCGCCGACGGCGGCTTCCAGACCGACGTCCGCACCAGCACGAGCGCTCCCTGCACGAGCGACGCCGACACCACGTCGTTCGCCGTGCAGGCGCTCGCGGCCACGCGCACCGACGCCAGCAAGGCGGTCGCCTGGCTGACCGCGCACCGCAACTCCGACAACGGCTTCGGTACGCCGAGCAGCAACGCCAACTCCACCGCGATCGCCGTCCAGGCGCTGCTCGCCGCGGGCGGCGACCCGTCGGCGTCCATCGCCTACCTGCGCGGCCTCCAGGTGGGGTGCGCGGGCACGACCGCCCAGCGGGGCGCGGTGACGTTCAGCGGCACCTTCGGCGCGACCGCCGTGCGCGCCACCTCACAGGCCGCGCAGGCGCTGGCCGGCAAGACGCTCGCCCAGATCACCGAGTCGGGCGCGGGCGCGGCAGCGCCGACCCTGGCCTGCGCCGCGACGGCGACCCCCACGCCGACGCCCACCGCCACGCGCACCGTCGCACCACTGACCGACGGCCACGTCCAGCGGCCTGCTCCCCTCGCGAGCTCCGGCACCGCGGAGCTGCCGCGCACCGGCAGCAGCGCGCCGGTCGTGCCGCTCGTGGCCGCCGCGCTGGCGGCGCTGGCCATCGGCGCAGTGCTCCTGCGATGGGGCCGGCGCACGGCCTGACATGGCAACGACGCGCGCCCGCAGATGGTGGGTGCCGGCGCTCCTGGTGACGGTGGCGCCGGCACTCGCCGGGCTGCTGCCCGCGGTGCCGAGCAGCGCGGCGAGGCAGATCTGCGTGGCCGTCGTCGTCGACTTCCGGACGCT
The DNA here is from genome assembly GCA_035690485.1 of Mycobacteriales bacterium. Classification (NCBI taxonomy): domain Bacteria; kingdom Bacillati; phylum Actinomycetota; class Actinomycetes; order Mycobacteriales; species Mycobacteriales bacterium. Next base: position 55,668 of record DASSKL010000010.1, read on the forward strand.
CGGCGGCAGCGTCGCATCGACCTGCGCGAAAGTGCCCGACGGCACGACCGGCACGCAGGTGCTCAAGGCCGCCGGGCACACGATGACGTTCCGCAGCGACGGGCTGATCTGCACCATCGACGGGCAGCCGGCACAGGGATGCAGCGCGACCGACAGCTCGCACTACTGGGCCTACTGGCACCGCCCGGCCGGCTCCAGCACCTGGCAGTACAGCTCCGAGGGGTCCGGCACCTACCAGCCGGCCAACAACTCCAGCGACGGCTGGGTCTGGCAGAACGGCGGCCCGGAGGGCAGCGACCCGCCGCCGAACATCCCGGAGTCCCAGATCTGCCCGCCCGCCGCGACCGCGACGCCGCCGGCTGCGCCCGCCCGGCCGGCACCCGCGCCCGCTCCGGCCGCGACGGCGGCCGCCGCGCCGGTCCCCGCCACGGGCGGCGGGTCCGCGCCCGGCGTCGCGACGGCAGGCGCCACCGGCCGGCCGCCCGCGACCCGCGCGCCGGCAGCCGCAAAGAGCTCGCCGGCCGTGACCGCCACGTCCGCGGCACCGGCCGGCGGGAGCACGGCCACGCCCCCGCCGGATCCGGCGGGGCGCACGCGGGCCGCGGCGCACTCCGGCGGGAAGCCCGGCGGCGGCTTCCCGACCGGGCTGGTCGTCGGCGTCGTGGTGGCCGTCGCGCTCGGTGGCGCCGCCTTGCTGCGGACCCGGCGATGACGACCGCGGCGCACCCCCTCGCGCAGGCCCGGCTGCCGCGGCTGCTGCACCCCGCCGCGTGGTGGCTGTGGGCCATCGGTCTCGGCACCGCGGCGAGCCGCACCACGAACCCGCTGCTGCTGCTGCTCGCCATGGCGGCCGCCGGCTACGTGGTCGCTGCCCGGCGCACCGACGCTCCGTGGGCCCGCTCCTACGCGGCGTTCGTACGGCTCGCGCTGACCGTGCTGCTGATCAGGGTGCTGCTGCAGATCCTCTTCGGCGGCGGGGTGCCGGGACACACGCTGGTGCGGCTGCCGCAGGTGCCGTTGCCGTCATCGTTCGCCGGGCTACGCATCGGCGGCGACGTGACCGTCGAGGGCACCGTGGCGGCGGCGTACGACGGGCTGCGCCTGGCCGCGATCCTGGTCTGCGTCGGCGCCGCCAACGCGCTCGCGAGCCCGGCCCGCCTGCTGCGGGTGCTCCCGGCCGCGATCTACGAGATCGGGGTGGCGGTGACGGTCGCGCTGACGTTCGCCCCGCAGGCCGTGGTCGCGGCCGGCCGGGTCCGCGCCGCGCGACGGCTTCGGGGACGGACGATCCGCGGGCTGTCCGGGCTGCGTGGCCTGGTGGTGCCGGTGCTGGAGGACGCCCTGGAGCGCTCGCTCGACCTCGCGGCGGCGATGGACACCCGCGGCTTCGGGCGCCGCGCGGGCGTGCCGGCCCGCGAGCGCCGGCTCACGGCGGCGCTGACGGTGAGCGGGCTTCTCGCGGTGTGCGCGAGCACCTACGGCCTGCTCGACTCCTCCGCGCCGACCGCGCTCGGCCTGCCGCTGCTCGCCGTCGGCGCCGCACTCGCGGCGGCCGGGCTGGCTCTCGCCGGGCGGCGTACCCCCCGGACCCGCTACCGGCCGGACCCCTGGGCGCTGCCGGAGTGGCTGGTCGTGCTCGGCGGGGTGCTGGCGGCCGCCGCGGTCTTCGCCACCGACCCGGGCGCCCTCGACCCGTCGACGTCGCCACTGGTCGCCCCGACCCTGCCGTTGCTGCCGGTGGCGGGGCTCGCCTGCGCGCTGCTGCCGGCCTGGGCGGCGCCCGAGGTGCCCGCGGCGATGCGGACCCGCCGGGCGGTGGCCGCGTGATCCGCTTCGAGCACGTCTCGGTGACCTACCCGGGAGCCGGTGACCCGGTGCTGCGGGGGGTCGACCTCACGATCCCCGAGGGAGAGCTCTGCCTGGTGGTCGGTCGCACCGGGTCGGGCAAGTCGACGCTGCTGCGCTGCGTCTCCGGCCTGGTGCCGCACTTCACCGGCGGCCTGCTCGCGGGCCGCGTGACCGTCGACGGCCGCGACACCCGCGAGCACCCGCCGCGCGAGCTGGCCGACACCGTGGGTTCGGTCTTGCAGGACCCGCTCGCGGGCTTCGTCACCGACACCGTCGAGGACGAGCTCGCCTACAGCCTCGAGTCGCTGGGCGTCGCCCCAGACGTCATGCGCCGCAGGGTCGAGGAGACCCTCGACCTGATGGGGCTGGTCGACCTTCGCGACCGGCCGCTGCTCGCGCTGTCTGCCGGGCAGCAGCAGCGGGTGGCGATCGGTTCGGTGTTGACCAGCGGTCCTCGGGTGCTCGTGCTCGACGAGCCGACGTCCGCCCTCGACCCGGCCGCTGCCGAGGAGGTGCTCGCGACCCTGACGCGCCTCGTCCACGACCTCGGCCTCACCGTGCTCCTGGCCGAGCACAGGCTCGAGCGCGTCGTGCAGTACGCCGACCGCCTCGTGCTCGTCCCGGGCGGCGGCGCACCGCTCGTCGACGGCCCCCCGGCAGCGGTGCTCGCGACCTCGCCGGTCGCACCACCCGTGGTCGAGCTCGGCCGCCTCGCGGGCTGGTCCCCGCTGCCGCTCTCGATCCGCGACGCGCGCCGGCGCAGCGCCGAGCTGCGCGACCGGCTGGCCGGCCGCGTGCCGGTCCCCGCGCCGGCGTCGGCGCAGGGGCCCGTGGGCGAGGCCGGTGACCTCGTCGTCCGCTACGGCGCGACGGTCGCGTTGCGGGGCGTCTCCCTCGTCGTACGCCGGGGCGAGGTCGTTGCGCTCATGGGTCGCAACGGGGCGGGCAAGTCGACGCTGCTCGGCGCACTGGTGGGCATGCGGGCGCCCGCGTCCGGCACGGCCCGGGTGGGTGGCGCCGACCCGGCCCGGCTGCGGCCGCGCGACCTGCTGCGACACGTCGGCCTGGTCCCGCAGCAACCCGGCGACCTCCTCTACGCCGAGACCGTGGCGGGCGAGTGTGCCGACGCCGATCGTGACGGCGGAGCGGCGCCGGGCACCGCGTGGCGGCTGCTGACCGAGCTGCTGCCCGACGCCGACGGCGACCTGCACCCGCGTGACCTGTCCGAGGGTGGCCGGCTCGCGCTCGCCCTGGCCGTCGTGCTGGCCGCCGCCCCGCCGCTCGTGCTGCTCGACGAGCCGACCAGGGGCCTCGACTACCCCGCCAAGCGGATGCTGGCCGCCGCGCTGCGCCGGCTCGCCGCCGCCGGTCACGGCGTGCTGCTCGCGACCCACGACGTCGAGCTCGTCGCCGAGCTGGCCGACCGCGTCGTGATGCTCGCCGAGGGCGAGGTGGTCACCGACGGCCCGACCCGCGAGGTGGTCACCGCGTCGCCGGCGTTCGCGCCGCAGGTCGCGAAGGTGCTGGCGCCGCTGCCCATGCTGACCGTCACCGACGTGCGTGAGGCGCTGGCCGGATGACGACTACCGCCACCTCCGCGACGATGCCGACGGCATCCGGACGGGCCGCGTTGGCCCTGCGGCCCCGGTCAGCCCTGGCGGTCACCGCGGTGACGCTTGCGGGACTGGCCGGCTTCACCTGGCCGCTGTTCGCCGGCGGCCGGCTGGCCGGCTCGCACGCGGTCGACGCGCCGTGGCTGTTCGTGGCGCTGCTGCCCCTGCTGCTCGCCGTCGTCTTCGCCGAGGTGTCCGACGGCGGCCTCGACGTGAAGGGGGTCGCGCTGCTCGGGGTGCTCGCCGCCTGCGGGGCGGCCCTGCGCCCGCTCGGCGGCGGGGCGACCGGGTTCCAGCCGATGTTCTTCCTGCTGCTGCCCGCCGGACGCGTGTTCGGGCGCGGGTTCGGGTTCGTGCTGGGCGCGGTGACGATGTTCGCCGGCGCGCTGCTGACCGGTGGCGTCGGGCCGTGGCTGCCCTTCGAGATGCTCGGGGCGGCCTGGGTTGGTTTCGGTGCGGGCTGCCTGCCGCGGGCTCGCGGCCGCTGGGAGATCGCGCTGCTCGCGGCGTACGGCGCGGTGGCCGGTCTGCTCTACGGGCTGCTGCTCAACCTGTGGTTCTGGCCGTTCGCGCACGACCTGCCGCCCGCGATCGCATTCGTGCCCGGCGGCTCGCTGGCCACCAACCTGCACCACTGGGTGCACCACGACGTGGCCACGTCGCTGGGCTTCGACGTGCCCCGGGCGCTCACCACGGCCGCCCTCGTGGTGATCGCGGGTCGTCCCGTGCTCCTGGCCCTGCGACGCGCGGCGCGGCGAGCGCTCTTCGAGGGTTCAGGGAAGGGGGTGGCCGTAGACACCCCAGTGCAGGAGGAAGAAGACGGCCGCGGCGACCGTGCCGGCCGCCGGGAGCGTGAGGACCCAGGCGATCACGATGTTGCCGGCCACGCCCCACCGCACCGCCGAGAACCGCTTGGTCGCGCCCACGCCGAGAATCGATGACGTGATCACGTGGGTGGTCGACAGCGGTACGCCGAAGTGCGCGGCCGACAGGAGCACACTGGCGGCCGTGGTCTCCGCCGCGAAGCCACGTGACGGGTCGAGCTGGATGATCCTCCGCCCCAGCGTCCGCATGATCCGCCAGCCGCCGGAGTAGGTGCCGAGACTGATCGCGCCGGCCGCCAGGCCGATCACCCACCAGGGCACGTGGAAGTGCTCACGCGACACGTGGCCGGTCGCAACGAGCGCGAAGGTGATCACGCCCATCGTCTTCTGCGCGTCCTGGGTGCCGTGGCTGAACGACATCGCCGCCGCCGACAGGGTCTGGACATGGCGGAAGCCGCGGTTGAGCTTGCTCGGCGAGCCCCGGTGCACGATCCAGAGCAGGGCCAGGTGGAAGAGGTAGCCCACGACGATTCCGACGATCGGTGAGAGCACCATCGGGATGATCACCTTGTCGATCACGCCGGTCCACTTGACCGTCGACGACGCGGCGATCGCGGCGCCGACGAGGCCGCCGATCAGCGCGTGCGACGACGACGAGGGCAGGCCGAAGTACCAGGTGATGAGGTTCCAGGTGATCGCCCCGACCAGGGCCGCCGTCGCCAGCACGATCGCCCCGCCGGGGTCGACGGGGATCTCGATGATTCCCTTGCCGATCGTCGCCGCGACCCCCGTCGCGAGCAGGGCGCCGGCCAGGTTGAGCACTGCCGCCATCCCGAGTGCCACCCGGGGCGTCAGCGCCCGGGTCGACACCGAGGTCGCGATGGCGTTGGCCGCGTCGTGGAAACCGTTGGTGAAGTCGAATCCGAGAGCAATGACGATGAGCAGTGCCAGCCCGATGTCGAGCGCCATGAGCGCCTATGACTCCTTCACGGCGATCGTCTCGACGGTGTCGGCGACGTTCTCGAACGCGTCGGCGGCGGCCTCGAGCTGGTCGACGACCTCCTTGAGCTTCAGCACCATCAGCGCGTCGTAGGTCCCGCTGAACAGCTTGGCGAGGAACCGGCGGTAGAGCTGGTCGGCGCGGTTCTCGAGCTCGTTGATGCCGATCCAGTAGTCCTCGAGGTTGTGCAGCGACTGCAGCCGCCGCAGCCCCTCGGCAGTCGTGACCGCAGCCTGCTGCAGCACCTCGGTGATCGCGGTCAGCTCCGAGGGCAGGTCGTCGAGGTCGTAGAGCACGACCAGGTCGGAGGCGGCTTCGACGAAGTCCATGACGTCGTCGAGTCGGCTCGCCAGCCGGTAGATGTCCTCGCGGTCGAAGGGCGTCACGAACGTGGAGTTCAGCTCGCGCAGGATCCGGTGGGTGGCGTCGTCGCCGGCGTGCTCGCAGTCGCGGATCTTCGACGCGATCACCTGCCGGTCGCCGGGGGCGGCGGCGAGGAGGGCGCTCATGAGGCGGATGCCGTCGACGAGGTTGTCGGCCGAGTCCGTGAACATGTCGTAGAAGGTCGTCTTCGTCGGTCGAAGGCGCAGGCGCACGTCAGATCTCCTCGTTCGCGCGGACGCGCGCGGTGACGCGCCGTTCGACCACGAAGGACAGGAAGGGAATGGTGCCGGCGAGGAGCACTCCGACGCTGCGCAGCAGCGGCCAGCGCAGCCGCATCACGGTCAGCTCGAACGCCGCGAGCACGTAGAGGATGAACAGCAGCCCGTGCACGGTCCACGCGAAACCGACCTGGTGATAACCCCCGATGTACTCCAACGGCAGGCCGACAAGGCAGAGGCCGGTGAGCCAGACCCCGACGATGTAGGCCATCACGCGGTAGCGCGTCAGCGAGCCGCCGATCCGGTGCGTGCGGCGGCCGGCGGTCCGCGGCGCGGGCCCCTCGGGTGCGGTGGTCACGAGCGCGGGTTGGCAGCGAGCCAGGCGAGGTAGGCGTTGTAGGCGGCCAGCTCCTCGTCGGCGCCGTCGTCGTGGACCGCCACCGAGCTGCGCTGGGCGACAGCGACCGCGACCGCACGGCGGCGTTGCTTCTGGTGGATCGTCGGCAGCACCGGTGCGAGCTCCTCGGCCAGGTCGTCCGTCGTCGTGTCGGCGGGTTCCTCGTCACGCTCCTTGAGCTCGTCGTGCAGCATCTTGATCCAACCGCCGATCGCGAGGATGCCGAACGACCACCACTGGAAGGCGTAGCCGAGGTTCTGGATGTCGTGGGTGCGGGAGCCCCGGCCCCACTGCCACCAGCCGAGACCTGCGAACGCCGGCTGCGCCAGCACGATCACCACGGTGAGGATCAGCCAGCGGCGGGTGAGCAGGACCTCGCGCACGGCCTCAACGGTACCTGCGCCGCTCCGAGAAGGAACCTCCGCACCCGTTCCTTGCGCCGGGGCCGCAACGGGCCGGGCTCAGCTGCGGCTCAGCGCGTCCTTGGCGTGCTCGGTGAACTCCGTGAGCTTGCCCTTGAAGCCCTTGGTCGCGATGCCGACGGCGTCCTCGTCGCCGTGCGCCAGACCCTTCATCGTCTTCTTGAGCATCGAGGGCCGCACGTGCGGCGGCAGCGGGGGGATCTGCGGGTCGGTCACGAACTCCAGCAGCACCGGCCCGTCGGCCGCGAGGGCACGATCCCACGCCGGCCCGACGTCCTCCGGCCGGTCGACCTTGATGCCCTCGAAGCCGAGCAGCCGGGCGAGCTCCGCGGCGGGCACGTAGGGCACCGTCTGCGTCTCGGGGTTCTTGGGGTCGGCCGAGAGGACCCGCTGCTCGTAGGAGACCTGGTTGAGGTCCTTGTTGACGAGTACGGCGAAGATCAGCGTCGGGTTCTTCTCGAGCAGCCGCTCCTGGTAGCGCTTGACGGTCAGCAGCTCGTTCATGCCGAGCATCTGGAAGGCGCCGTCACCGGTGAACGCGATGACCGGCCGCTCGGGGAAGGCGAACTTCGCGCCGATGGCGTAGGGCACCCCGGGGAGCATCGTGGCGAGCGTGCCGGACAACGACGACTTCATCTCGTCGTGCAGGTAGAGGTGGCGTGCCCACCAGTTCGTCGCCGAGCCGGAGTCGGACGTCGTTATGACGTCGCGCGGCAACCGCTCGTTGAGCTCCCAGAACACCAGCTGCGGGTTGACCGGGTCGGCCTTCTGGTGGGCCCGCTCCTCGAGGACCTTGTCCCAGGTGTGCCGCTCCCCCATGATCAGTTTCTGCCAGGAGCGGTCCTTCTTGTGCTGCAGCAGAGGGATCAGCGCTTTGAGCGTGTCCTTCGAGTCCCCGACGAGCGACACGTCGTTGGGGTAGCGCACCCCGATCATCGAACCGTCGATGTCGATCTCGACGCACTTGGCCGCACCGGGCTCCGGCAGCCACTCGGCGTAGGGGAAGCTGGTGCCTATCATGAACAGGGTGTCGCAGCCCATCATCATCTTGTGGCTGGGCTCGGTGCCCAGCAGCCCGAGCGAGCCGGTCACGAAGGGCAGCGTGTCGGGCACGGCGTCCTTGCCGAGCAGCGCCTTCGCGATCCCGGCACCGATCAGGTCGGCGACCTGGAGCACCTCGTCGCGCGCCTTGGCCGCCCCCTGGCCGATCAGCATCGCAACCTTCTGGCCCTGGTTGAGGACGTCGGCCGCCTGCCGCAGGAGGTCCCCGTCGGGCACCATGTGCGGCTGGTTCCAGCCGACGCTGGAGAAGACGCTGCCGTGCATGCGCGGTGGTTCGGCGTACTCCGACTCGGCGACGTCGTCGGGGACGATGACAACCGCCGGGCGCCGCTCGGTCAGGGCGGACTTGATCGCCCGGTCGAGGACGTGGCGGGCGGAGTGCTGGTCCATCACGGTCGAGACGAAGCCGCCGATGTCCTTGAAGAACGACTGAAGGTCGATCTCCTGCTGGTAGTGCGCCCCGACCGACTGCCGCTTCTGCTGGCCGACGATCGCCAGCACCGGTTGGTGGTCGAGCTTCGCGTCGTACAACCCGTTGGCGAGGTGGATGGCGCCCGGGCCGGACGTGGCGATGCAGGCACCGATCGTGCCGGTGAACTTCGCGTGGGCGCACGCCATGAACGCGGCCATCTCCTCGTGCCGCGTCTGCACGAAGAACGGGTCGTCGCCGACCTTCTCGAAGGCCCCGAGGAAGGCGTTGATGCCATCGCCCGGGTAGCCGAAGATCCGGTGGATGCCCCAGTCGCGCAGGCGCTCGAGCATGTAGTGGGCAACGTCGGCCATCAGTCACTCCTCGTCGGCGGGCTGTCTGTTTCGTCCCTTTAGCCGTGCCCGGTGTCTCGTCCGGCGACACACCCGCTGGCCCTCAGGTGTCGGCGCCGCCGGCCCGGGAAAGCGCCCTGCATGAGTCCAGGCGTGAGATGGCTGCCAGTCCGCATGGAGACCGACACCCCGACCAGGGCGGTGCCCGCCAAGACCGACCCACTGGTGCCCGGCGGCGTCTACTCCTCGGCCGTGATCGACGTGGCGGGTCTCGAACGCGCGCTGCGCAAGGGCATCACCGGCGAGGTGCGTTTCGACAAGGGCTCGAAGGCGATGTACGCCAACGACGCCTCGAACTTCCGCCAGGTGCCCATCGGCGTGGTCATCCCGAAGACCGTCGACGACATCGTCACCGCGCATCGCATCTGCCACCGGTTCGGCGCCCCGATCACCAACCGCGGCGGCGGCACCAGCCTGTCTGGGGAGACCGTCAACTGGGCGGTGATCATCGACAACTCGAAGTACCTGACGGAGATCGGCGGCCTCGACGTGCCCGGCCGCAAGGTCACCGTGCAGCCGGGGGTCATCAACGAGCAGCTGAACAAGCACACCGGCGAGCAGAACCTCGTCTTCGGACCCGACCCCTCCTCCCACTCCCGCTGCACCATCGGCGGCAACGTCGGCAACAACTCGTGCGGCATCCACTCCGTGCAGTCGCACCTCTACGGGCCCGGCCCGCGCACGTCGGACAACGTCCACGCCATGGAGGTCGTGACCTACGACGGCGAGCGGTTCTGGGTCGGCGTCGACGAGGAGGACCGGCTCGACGAGATCATCGCCGCCGGTGGCCGCAAGGGAGAGATCTACGCGCAGCTGCGCGACCTGCGCGACCGCTACGCCGACGCGATCCGCGCGGGCTACCCCTCGGTCGACGAGATGCCGCGGCGGGTCTCCGGCTACAACCTCGACGAGCTGCTGCCCGAGAAGGGTTTCAACGTCGCCCGCGCACTGGTCGGGACGGAGAGCACCTGTGCCACCGCGCTGAACGTCACCCTGCTGCTTACGCCGGCGATGCTCATGCGCACGCTCGTCGTGGTGCAGTTCGAGGACATCTGCACGGCCGGCGACCTGGTGCAGGAGATCGTCGACAAGTGGAAGCCGATCGGCCTCGAGGCCATCGACCACGTGCTCATCGAGGACCAGCAGGCGCTCGACATCAACGTGCACGACCTCGAGGAGTTGCCGCGGCCGGGTGAGCACGCCTGGTTGCTGGTGCAGTTCGGCGCCGACGAGGCGGCGGACAGCGAGCGCCAGGCCGCGGAGTTCTGTGCCTGGCTGACGGCCGACAAGGGTTTCGAACCCGACCGGATGGTCCTCGCGAAGAGCAAGCAGGAGGGTGGCAACAGCGAGGACTTCTGGGCGATCCGCGAGAGCGGCCTCGGCTCGACGGCGTTCCCGCCCGACGGCACCGACCACTGGCCGGGTTGGGAGGACTCCGCAGTGCCACCGCCGAGGGTCGGCGACTACCTGCGCGACCTGAAGAGGCTCTACCGCAAGCACGGGCTGCGCGGCGCGATGTACGGCCACCTCGGCCAGGGTTGCATCCACTCCCGGATCAGCTTCGACCTGCGCACCGAGCAGGGCCTCAAGACCTACCGCGCCTTCATGGAGGAGGCGGCCGACCTCGTCACGTCGTACGGCGGGTCGCTGTCGGGCGAGCACGGCGACGGCCAGCAGCGGGCCGAGCTGCTCGACCGGCAGTACGGCCCGGAGCTCATGGCGGCTATGCGGGAGTTCAAGCGGATCTGGGACCCCGACTGGAAGATGAACCCCGGCAAGGTCATCGACCCCTACCGTCTCGACGAGAATCTCAAGCTCGGCACCGACTACAACCCGTGGCGCCCGGAGGTGCAGTTCGCCTACGACCGGGACGGCGGCGACTTCGCGCATGCCGCGCTGCGTTGCGTGGGCGTCGGCAAGTGCCGGGTGCCCGAGGCGCAGAACACGATGTGCCCGAGCTACCAGGTCACTCGGGAGGAGAAGCACTCCACCCGCGGCCGGGCCCGGCTGCTGTTCGAGATGCTCCAGGGCGAGGTCATCACCGACGGCTGGAAGTCGGAAGAGGTCTACGACGCCCTCGACCTGTGCCTGTCCTGCAAGGGCTGCACCAGCGACTGCCCCGTCGACGTCGACATGCCGACCTACAAGGCGGAGTTCCTCTACCACCACTACCGGTCCGCCCGCCGGTGGCGACCGCGCTACGCCTACGCGATGGGCTTCATCGACCAGGCGTCCAGGCTCGCGTCACACGTGCCCGGGCTGGCCAACCTCGCGCTGCACGTGCCGCCGTTCGCCCAGCTGGTGAAGGCCGCCGCCGGGATCAGCCAGAGGCGCACGGCTCCCTCCTTCGCGCCGCTGACGCTGCAGGAGTGGTGGCGCAGACGTGGCGGCACGCAGAACCCCGGTGGCCGCCGGGTGGTCGTCTTCCCCGACACGTTCAACAACCGGATGCACACCGACGTCGGCGTCGCCTGCGTCGAGGCGATCGAGGCGGCCGGCTGGCAGGTCGTCATGCCGCAGGGGCACATCTGCTGCGGCCGGCCGCTCTACGACTACGGCTTCCTCGACGTCGCCAGGCGTTACCTGCACGACGTGATCGACCAACTGCGCGACGAGATCCGCGCAGGCACGCCGATCGTCGGCATGGAGCCCAGCTGCCTCGCGGTGTTCAAGGACGAGCTGACCAACATGTTGCCGCACGACGACGACGCCGAGCGGCTGAAGCACAACGCCCACCACTTCAGCGAGTTCTTCGAGAAGTACGACGTACCGGTGCCACGGCTGGAGCGCAAGGCGCTGATGTGGACGCACTGCCACCACCGGGCGACCGGGGGCAGCGAGCCGGAGCGGAAGCTGCTCACCCGGATGGGCGTCGACACCGAACCGCTCAAGGGCGGCTGCTGCGGACTGGCCGGATCGTGGGGCTTCGAGCAGGGCAAGTACGACATCTCGATGGACTGCGGCGAGCAGGCACTGCTGCCGGCGGTACGCGCCGCCCGCGACGACACGCTGATCGTCGCCAACGGCTTCTCGTGCAAGACGCAGATCGACCAAGCCGGCACCGGGAGGCGGGCGCTGCACGTCGCCCAGGTGATGCAGATGGCCCGCAAGGAAGGGCCCGACGGGCCCCGCGGCCGTCGGCCCGAGAAGGGCTACTACGGCAAGCGGCCGAAGGCCCCGGTGACGCTGAAGGCGAGGCGGTTCGCCGCCCTGTCGGCGGTGGGCGCCGCAGCCGCCGTCACCGCCACCGCGGTCCTGTCGGGAGGGTCGCGGCGCCGCTGACTCGCACCGCGGGAGATCACCGGCAAGCGCGAGCGGCCGCCGCCCGGACGGGTACCGTCAGGCCGTCGACTGACAGCCGGTCCGATCGTGCCGTCCTGGAGGCTGCGATGTTCGTCCCGCTGACCGTGAGCGACTTCCTCGACCGCGCGGAGCAGGTCTACTCCGCCCGCATCGGCGTCGTCGACGAACCGGACCAGCCGGCGCCGTCGCTCGGCGAGCTGACCTACGGCCGGATCGCCGAGCTGGCACGTGCCCAGGCCGCCGCGCTCGACGAGCTCGGCGTCGGCTTCGGTGACCGGGTCGCGATCGTGTCGCACAACTCCGCCCGGCTGCTGACGTCGTTCTTCGGGCTGTCGGGCCATGGCCGGATCATGGTGCCGGTCAACTTCCGGCTGTCCCCGGCCGAGGTCGCCTACATCGTCGAGCACTCCGGCGCCTCGATGCTGCTCGTCGACCCGGAGCTCGCCGAGCCGCTCGACGGCATCTCCTGCAAGCACAAGTTCGTCCTGGGTGCGGAGGCCGACGAGCAGCTCTACCGCTTCGGGGTCGAGCCGAAGCAGTGGACCCCCGACGAGGCCGCGACGGCGACCATCAACTACACGAGCGGCACCACCGCGCGGCCCAAGGGTGTGCAGCTCACGCACCGCAACTGCTGGGTCAACGCGGCCACCTTCGGCTGGCACGTGACCGTCACCGACCGCGACGTCTACCTGCACACGCTGCCGATGTTCCACGCCAACGGCTGGGGGATGCCCTATGCCGTGACCGGCGCGGGCGGCCAGCACATCGTCCTGCGCAAGGTCGACGGCCCGGAGATCCTGCGCCGCGTGGACCAGCACGGGGTGACGCTGATGTGCGCAGCCCCCGCGGTGGTCAATGCGGTGCTGACCGCGGCCGAGACCTGGCAGGGGGAAATCCCCGGTCGCGACCGGGTGCGCATCGTGGTCGCCGGCGCCCCACCCCCGACCCGCACCATCGAGCGGATCGAGACCGATCTCGGGTGGGAGTTCATCCAGATCTACGGACTCACCGAGACCTCGCCGCTGCTGACCGTCAACCGGACCCGCGCCGAGTGGGACGACCTGACCCCGCTCGACCGTGCCGCCAAGCTCGGCCGCGCGGGCACTCCGGCCCTCGGGGTGACCCTGCGCGTCGACGGCTCCGGCGAGCTGCTGGCCCGCTCCAACGTCGTGCTCGAGGGCTACTGGCAGCAGCCGGAGGCGTCCGCGGCGGCGCTCGAGGGCGGGTGGTTCCACACCGGTGACGGCGGCACGATCGACGACGACGGCTACGCGATCGTCAGCGACCGCAAGAAGGACATCATCATCACCGGCGGCGAGAACGTCTCCTCGGTCGAGGTGGAGGACGTGATCTTCAGCCACCCGGCCGTCTCCGAGGTCGCGGTCATCGGCGTACCGGACGAGAAGTGGGGCGAGACGATCAAGGCCCTGATCGTACGCGCGCCGGGCGCCGAGGTCACCGAAGAGGAGATCATCGCCCACTGCAAGGAGCGTCTGGCCCGCTACAAGGCGCCGACCTCTGTGGAGTTCCGCGACGCCCTCGTGCGTACGGCGACCGGCAAGCTGCAGAAGTTCAAGCTGCGGGCCCCCTACTGGGAAGGCCGCGACCGCCAGGTCAACTAGCCGGCCCCTGACCGTCGCCCGGCTTCGGCCTCGTCGCCTTGCGTGCTCTCCGGGCACGGGCGGCTCCTGCGGCTTGCCCGCCTCGGCCAGGAACCGACTCGCTCGAGGGCGCAGAAGCCGAGGCGCTGGACGGCAAGGCACCTGATGAGCGATAATTAGCAGTCGATGGCTTAGAGTGCCAGCAGATCGTGATGCTCGGAGGGACCGTTGCCGACTTACCAGTACGCCTGCACGTCATGTGGCGAACAGCTGGAGGTCGTGCAGAAGTTCACCGACGACGCGCTGACCGAGTGCCCGAAGTGCCAGGGCCGGCTGCGCAAGGTCTTCTCCGCCGTGGGCGTGGTCTTCAAGGGCTCCGGCTTCTACAAGACCGACAGCCGCTCCTCCAAGTCGTCCTCGTCGAGCAGCAGCGTCCCGAAGGAGCCGGCGAAGTCCGAGAGCTCGTCGAGCACCGGCTCGTCGGCGTCGGGCACGTCGTCCGACTCCTCGTCCTCGTCCACCTCGTCCTCGTCGAGCTCGTCCTCGTCGAGCTCGTCCACCGGCGAGAAGGTCGCCTGACCGACCGTCCACAGCTCGCCCGCGCGGGATCGCGAGACGCCGTAGCGGCTGGCTAGGGTCGGGCCCTCCGACGGAGGGAGGGTCATGACCGAGCAGGAGACCGCCGAGATCGGCGTCATCGGCGGATCGGGCTTCTACGCCTTCCTCGACGACGCGGTCGAGGTGCCGATGCAGACGCCCTACGGTCCTCCGAGCGACAATCCGGTGATCGGCACGGTCGCCGGCCGGCGGGTCGCGTTCCTCGCCCGGCACGGTCGCGACCACCGGTTTCCGCCCCACCGCATCCCCTACCGCGCCAACCTGTGGGCACTGCGTTCGCTCGGCGTCCGGCAGGTGCTCGGCCCGTGCGCTGTCGGCGGGCTACGACCCGACCTCGGACCTGGCACCCTCGTCGTCCCCGACCAGCTCGTCGACCGCACCAGCGGGCGGCTGCAGACCTACTTCGACTCCGGTGCGGTGCACGTGTCGTTCGCCGACCCCTACTGCCCGCGCGGCCGGCGGGCGGTGCTGGAGACGGCCCGCACGGCCGGCTGGGACCCGGTCGACGGCGGCACGATGGTCGTGATCGAGGGCCCGCGCTTCTCGACCCGGGCCGAGTCGCAGTCCTATGCGACGGCCGGGTGGTCGCTGGTCAACATGACCGGGCATCCGGAGGCGACGCTGGCCCGCGAGCTGGCGCTCTGCTACACGGCCGTCGCACTGGTCACCGACCTCGACGCCGGCATGGACGCCGGGTCGGCGGTGAGCCAGTCGGAGGTGTTCGGGTTCTTCGCCGCCAACGTCGCCCGGCTGCGTGAGCTGCTGCTCGACGTGGTGGCCGCGCTGCCCGCCGACCCGGGCTGCGTGTGCGGGGCCGCGCTGGACGGCATCGATCTCCCGCTCGAGCTGCCGTGAGCGGCGAGCTGTCGCGTCAGCTCAAGGAGCTGCGCCGGGCGGTCGCGCGGCGCCGCAGGCTGCTCGCCGCCGGCCTTGCCGCAGCGGCGATCGCGTGCGCGCTGACGGTCCTCCAACCGCCGGCTGCGGCCACGGTGCGCGTGGTGGTCGCGGCTCGCGACCTACCGGCCGGCACGACCGTGCGCGCGGCTGACCTGCGTGTCGCGCGCTTCGCCCCAGGGACCGCTCCCGACGGGTCCCTGGCCCGCACCGATGACGCGGTGGGGCTGGTGCTCGCGGCCGGAGTGCGGGCCGGCGAGCCCTTCACCGACCTCCGCTTCGTGGGTCGGCCACTGCTGCAGGACCTGGCGAGCGACGGCCTGGTCGCGACGCCGGTGCGGATCGCCGACGCCGGAGCGGCGCGGCTCGTGCGCACGGGCGACCTGGTCGATGTGCTGGCCGCCACCCCGCCGACGGCGGGCACGGCCGCGGGTTCGGCCACCACGGTCGCCGAGGGGGTGCGGGTGCTGGTCGTGCCGCGCGCTGACGACGCCGCCGGTGAGGGCGCGCTGCTCCTCCTCGCCACCGACCGGCCGACGGCGTCGCGGCTGGCCCTGGCCGGTGTCACGTCGAGGCTGTCCATCACGCTGCGCGGCTGATCGATTCGGGCCGCTGCCTAGTCGGACTCGTCTTGCCAGCGGTCATGATGCGGGGGGCGCTCCCGCCGCAGTCGCTCGTCCGGGTCGTCGGGCCGTTCCTCCGACCAGGCCGCGTCGCTCTCGCCCTCGGGGCGGCCGGGGAGCACGGGTTCGGTCATTCGTCGCCGCTCAGCCGAGATCGCCCCGGTCGAGGCGGGCCAACCGGCGCGCCCGCACGAGATCCTCACCCGCCTGCTGGTCGAGGTTCTCGCCCGACGACGCGAGAACGCCGACGAGGTCGCGCTGGCTGACCATGCCGACAACCCGCTCGCCCTCGACCACGGGGAGGTGCCGGATCCAGCGCCGGGCCATGTGCTCCGCCGCCTCGTGCAGCGGCGTCTCGGGCGTCACCGTCAGCACGTTGGTCGTCATGATCGTACTGACCGGGGTGCTGTCGACCGGGAGACCGCGCGCCACGGCCTTCATCACGTCACGCTCGGTCACGATGCCGACGAGCCGTTCGCCGTCCATGACCAGCAGCGAGCCGGTCTGCTGCGACCACATCCGGGAAGCGGCCGCCTTCAGGGTGTCGGAGGGCGCGTCGGTGACGCTGGCGTCGCTCATGACCTCCGCCACTCGCACGGCTGCAGGGTACCGGCAGCGCCGCGGCCCGGGCGTGCGCGGGCGAGCCAGGTGGCGCATGCTGGACGGGTGGGCGACACCAAGCTGCGAGGGACGCGGCCGGGGCATGCTCACCTCATGGATCAGGACGACGTCGTCCTGGTCACCGACGCCGCCCGCAGCCGCGTCGAGGAACGCGACGAACGGGTCCGCCGCTACCTCTGGTCGATGGCCGTGCGCACGCTCGCGTTCATCCTCGCGGTGTGGCTGCTGCGCGGCTGGGAGCAGTGGGTCGCGATCGCCATCTCTCTGGTGCTGCCCTGGATCGCGGTCACCGTCGCCAACGCCGGGCCCAAGCGTCAGGAGCAGGACCCGGCGTTCTTCGTGCCACCGCCGAACCGCGGACTCGGCTCCGCCGGTGAGCAGCCGGCCGACGACCGACGCCGTCGTTAGGCCCGGGGCGCGTTGAGCCGCTTGATCGCGGCCGCGTCGTAGCCGATCTCACCCAGCACGTCGGCGGTGTCGGCACCCAGCGCGGGCATCCGGCCGACGCTCTGCTGCGGGTGCTCGGAGAAGTCGACCGGCGTCGCGACCGACCGGTAGCGCCCACCCTCGACCGGCACCCACGCGCCGGCCGCCTCCGCTTGCGGGTCGGTGACGACCTCGGCCGGCGACTGCACCGGCGACCACCAGACGTCCTCGGCGTCGAACCGCTCGGTCCACTCGGCGAACGGCCGGCTCGCGAACGTCCGGTCGAGCTCGGCGATGAGCTCCCTGCGGTTGTGCCGTCGCGACCGGGCGCTGGCGAACCGCTCGTCGTCGAGCAGGTCCTCGCGAGCGGTCGCCTTGACCAGCAAGGGAAAGTGGCGGTCGCCTTCGACGCCGAGGAGCCAGAACCACTTGCCGTCCCCGGCGCGGTAGCTGTTGGCGGTGGGCTGCGCCGCCTCCTCGCGCGGCACGGTGCCCGCGACCTTCCCGAGCGCCTGCTGGATGGCGAGGTCCCAACCGAGCGCGTAGACGCCCGAGCGCAGCAGGGAGGTCTCGACGAGCTGCCCGCGGCCGGTGTGCTGGCGCTGCCAGAGCGCGCCGAGGATGCCGGACAGCGCGGCCAGCCCGGTGAAGTGGTCACCCAGCCCGCGGGGAAGGGGCGGTGGCGCGTCGCCGGCGGGCACCAGCTGGTGTACGACGCCGGCCCGGGCACCGAACACGCCGATGTCGTAGCCCGGGCGGTGCACGTCGGGGCCGGTCGAGCCGTGTCCCGTGACCAGCGCGTAGACCAGCCGCGGGTGCCGGGCCAGCACGTCGTCGGCGAGCAGGCCCATCCGCTGCAGCGGCTCGAGGCGCAGGTTGGTCAGGAAGACGTCGGCGGTCTCGAGCAGGCGGTGCAGCGCCTCGCGCGCCTCGTCGTTGCGCAGGTCGAGGACGACGCTGCGCTTGCCACGGTTGTCTAGCTCGAACGGGGCGTTCGGGATCTCAGCGCTGTAGCCGGTGGCGGCGAACATCGCCCGGAACGGGTCGCCCGCGGGTGGCTCCACCTTGATGACGTCGGCTCCCCAGTCGGCCATGACTCCGGTGGCCGACGGCCCGGCGACCCACACCCCGAGCTCGACGGCCCGCAGTCCGCTCAACACTCCTGTTCGCGCCACGTCTGCGCACGCTACCGGCCGCTGCTACGGTCCGGCGTACCTCTCTCCTCGCGGACGTCGTAGGGGGTCCGATGGCGGCCGCCCGGCCCAACATCCTGCTGGTCGTGTCCGACCAGGAGCGCCAGCGCAGCTGGCTGCCCGCCGGCGTGCGGCTGCCGTGGCGCGAGCGGCTGATGGCCGAAGGGCTCGAGTTCACGAACTACTGGACACACTCCTCGCCCTGCTCGCCGTCACGGGCGACCATGATGACCGGCCGCTACCTCCCGGGTCATCGCGTCGTCGACAACGTGATCTTCCCCTGGCACACGGAGCTCGACAGCGGCATCCCGACCATGGGCCGGTTGCTCGCGGAGCACGCCGGCTACCGGTCGTCGTACATCGGCAAGTGGCACCTGTCCTACGGGCCGAAACCCGACATGGTCGCCTACGGCTACGGCGACTGGGAGGGCAACGACCAGCACTTCATGGGCTGGGCCGGCACCGGCGTGCACTTCGACCCGCTGATCGCGGACAGCGCCGCGACCTGGCTGCGCGCCAACGCGAACGCGTCGCAGCCGTGGTTCCTGACCGTTGCTCTGGTCAACCCGCACGACGTCATGTGGTTCCCGATCGACCAGCCGGACTGGCAGGCGTCGCACGCAGCCGAGACGGCCGCGGCGCGGGACTTCCTGGCCGCGGCGCAGTGGAAGGACGGCGAGCCGATCCCGCCGTTCACGCTCGACTACGACGAGGTCGTGGAGGAGCTGCCGGCCAACTTCGACGACGACCTGCACACCAAGCCCGCGGCGCACCGGGCCTGGCGCCACGACCAGCAGCACGGCGTCTGGGGCTACATCGACCCGAAGGACAAGCGGGCCTGGCTGCGCCAGCTGGACTACTACGTGAAGCTGCACCAGCTCGCCGACGAGAGCCTGGGCACCGTGCTCGGCGCGCTGGTCGACGCGGGTCGCTGGGACGACACGATCGTGGTGTTCACCTCCGACCACGGCGACATGTGCGGCGGTCACGGGCTGCGGTCCAAGGGGCCGTTCGTCTACGACGAGATCATGCGGGTGCCGTGCTACGTCCGCGCGCCGGGCATAACGACCCCGGGCGCAGCCACGCCCGCGCTGGCGAGCCACGTCGACCTCGCCCCGACGATCTGCGGGCTCGCCGGACTCGACCCCGCCGCGGTGCCGGGTCTGCACGGCGTCGACCTGCGGCCCGTGCTGGCCGACCCGGCCGGCGCCGTGCGCGACCACGTGCTCTTCGCGATGGACTCGGCGCACACCAGCCACATCCGCCAGACGAGGTACGCCGTGCGCGGCTACTTCGACGGCCGGATGAAGTACGCCCGCTACTACGGCGTGGGTGGCGGACTGCCCAACGACGACTTCAGCCGCAAGCCGTCCGCGAAGCTGTTCGACGTCGACGCCTCCTTCGACGACTGCGACCACGAGCTCTACGACCTGGCCGGGGACCCGGGCGAGCTGGTCAACCTCGCGATGGACCGCAGCCGGCGGGCCGAGGTGCGCGAGTGCTTCGCCGCACTGCGCGCGCTCGAGCGGGTCGAGCTGGAGGCCTGAGCCAGGTTCGACCGGCTACTGCACCTTGATGACCGGACGGCAGTCGAAGGTGGCGTCGGTCGGTTGCAGCTTGTGCCAGGTGCCGCCGCGCAGCTGGATGAAGTGCAGGCACTCGGCGCTGACCCGGCGGCCCACGTGCTGCGGCCCGTGCAGCCCGTTGCCGGTCCAGTTGTCGACCTGGGCCAGTGCGGCCAGCATCTTGGCCCTGGTGAGGTCGGGGCCGATCTTCTCCGCGGTCTGCGCGAACAGCCGCATGGCCGACCAGGCGTAGACACCGAAGTAGGACGGCTGCGCATCGCTGCCCGCGACACGGTGCAGCCACGTGATGTAGGTCTGCATCTCGGGGTTGGTCGACGCGTCCTCGAACATCTGCGAATCCAGATAGACGACCGTGCCGTCGACCGCGCTGCCGCCGGACTGGACGTAGTCGGAGCTGTAGCCGGTCGGGTCGAGCAGGAACATGTCCGGCTTGAACCCCTGCTGCTGCATCGCCTGCGCGAGCCGGACCGCCTCCTGGTAGGCGCCCAGCCACTGCACGAAACGCACGCCGTTCTGCTTCATCTTCTGCACGAAGGGCGCGTAGTTGAACGTCGAGATGTCGACCGGCTGGGTGTAGACGAACTTCCAGCCGTGTCCGTAGGCCTCGTAGGCCTTGACGTCCGCGACCGCGTTGACGGCGGCGGCGCCGGCGTTGATGTAGAGGAACGCCGCCTTTCCGACAGCCTGCGGGTACTTCTCGGCGATCCAGCCCGGGACGGTCGAGGAGACCTGACCGACCTGCGTCGCGTTGGCCGCGTAGGTCACGCGCGTGTGCTGGTGCTCCTGCGTCACCGCAGCGGCCGAGACGTCGACGATGCCGCACTGGTCCTCGACCTGCGCGCCACCGTTGTCGAACGCCGACATCGACCCCACCGAGGCGAACGCCGACTTGCAGGCCGTCAGCATCTGCTCGCGGTAGCCGTTGGCATCGGTGCGCGAGTCGAGCGTCTCCACTTTGATCTGGCGGCCGCAGATGCCGCCATGGGTGGCGTTCCAGTACGCCGAGAAGGCCAGCGCCGACTGCTGCGCCGACTGGAACAGGCCCGGCACCGGGCCGGTCACGTCGGCGATGTTCGCCAGCGTGATGCTCGTGGGCGTCACCCCGACGTCGGTCGCCTTGGTAGCCCGGCAGCTGCTCGCGGCCTGCACAGCCCTGGTCGTCTGCTGAGCCGACCCGTTGGTCGCGGTCGAGCCCGGCGAACCGTTGCCGGTGCTGGCCCCCGAGACGCCGTTGCCGCCGGCGGGGCCCGCCCGAGTGCCACCCCGGGCCGAGGTCGAGCCGCCGGAGTCGCCGGTGCTGCCGGCCGCGCCGTTGGCCTGGGCGTTGCCCTGCAACTGCCCGATCGCGAGCTGCTGCTGCTCGGCCGTCAGGCGGGAGCCGCAGGCGGCGAGCGGCAGGCAAGCAGCGACGACCAGGACGGCCGCGCGGCGGCGTGGATGCACGCGGAGATCGTCCGCGTGCGCTGCGGCGCCCGCAAGGCAGGTCACCACCGGCCGCCGAGAGGCCCGCACGGGTCATTCCGCCAGCACGTGGGTCTGGTCTCCGCTCGTCAGTGCGGTCTAGCATCCGGCGCGTGGACGTCCAGGCGCTCGCTGCGCTCGACCTGCCCGACCGGACCGGCACCGCGCACCGCCTCGGCGACCTGTGGCGCGACCACCCGGAGATCGTGGTCTTCCTCCGCCACTTCGGTTGAATCCACTGCCGCGAGCACGCCGCGCAGTTGCGCGACACCTACGACGAGATCCGCAGCACCGGCGCCGACGTCGTCGCGATCGGGACCGGAGACGCGAGGTACGCCGCGAGCTTCGTCGACCAGGAACGCATCCCATTCCTCGTGCTGGTCGACGACGACGCCTCCGCCGCGCGAGCGGCCTCGGTGCGCGACTCCAGCCTGCTGCGGCTCGTCTCCCCGATGACGTGGCCGGCCGGCATGCGTGCCTTCCGGTCCGGCGTACGGCAGCACCGGTCCGGCAAGCGGCCGACCCAGCTGGGCGCGACGTTCGTCATCGCACCGGGTGACGACGTGCGCTACTCGCACCTGGACGACGACGCCTCCGACCACGCCCCGCTCGACGACGTGATGGCCGTCCTGCGACAGTGAATGCATAGCCACGTTATATAGTGGCCTTATGCAATCGAGCTCGGTCGACGCTCGCCTCGCCGCCGTCTTCGAACAGCTGGTGCGGATGACCCGCCGGCTGGCGACCACTGGTGAGCTCAGCCTGCCTGCCGCATCCGTCCTCGCCCGGCTGGCCCGGGAAGGGCCGCAACGGCTGACCGAGCTCGCCGGGCACGAGGGTGTCTCGCAACCCGGGATGACCCAGCTCGTCAGCCGCCTCGAACGCGACGGTTACGCGCTGCGCACGCCGTCTCGAGACGACGGGCGCGTCGTCATGGTCGAGGTCACCGCCATCGGGCGCGCGGTCGTCGCGCAACGCCGCGAGGAACGCGCCTCCGCGCTGCGCGAGATGCTCGGCCGGCTCGAGCCCGCGGACCGCCGCGCCATTCGTGCCGCGCTGCCGGCCCTGAACCGGCTCGTCTCGCTGTCCCCCATCACATCGACGGAATCTCCGGCGCGGGCCGGGGCTCGTGGAGATATCGCATGACCGTCCCCCGCACCAACCCGTTCCGGCAGCCGCGCGCCGTGTGGGCAGTGGCCTTCGCCTGCGTCATCTCGTTCATGGGCATCGGACTGGTCGATCCGATCCTGCCCGCCCTCGCGCACAGCCTGCGCGCACGCGCCCTACCCGATGCATCTGGACGCGCGCCACCTCGGCCTCGTCTTCACCGGCTGGGGCCTGCTGGTCGCACTGTTCAGCGTGTTCGTCGCGCCACGACTGCAGGCCAGGTGGGGCACTGCGCGCGTGCTCTACGCCAACCTGTTGCTGCTCGGTGGCGTGATGGCCGCAATCGCTGCAGGCGTCAACACGCCGGACGTCGTCATCGGCGCAGTCGTTGCCAGCGGGGCGTTCATCGGCATCAACAACACGCTGACGACGCAGGCGGTGATGCTGGTCTCGCCCGTGGACCGGCCGGTCGCGTCGTCGGCGTACGGCTTCGTGCGGTTCATCGGCGGTGGTCTGGCGCCCTACGTCGCCGGCAAGATTGCGGACGCCTCCTCGCTCAGCGTGCCCTTCTACGTCGGCGCCGCGACCTTCGTGCTGGCCATCTTCGTCCTCGCCACCGGGCACCGCCTGCTGGCCGCGGCGGAGTCGGGCCAGGTCGACGTCGTCCCCGTGACGAAACCAACCCAGGAGGACGCCGTGGCCGTCGCCGAAGCGCTCGAGATCGGCTGACCGGCCCGGCGGGGTGACGAGCACCCCTGGGTAGCAGCGCGGCGCGCTGGCTGCCGCGCGCCGACGCGCGGACAGTCCTTGCGGTCGCCAGCCCGCGTCCCTGGGTAACACCAAGACAGCGCTTCCTGCCAGGGCCGTCGGCGGGCGGTCCCGGCTAGGCTGGCACTTGAGAGAGGATGGGCCAGGGCTCGAGCGGCCGTACTCTCCCGACCCAAGGCCCAGCCGGAATCCTGATCGCCCGCCCTCGTAGCTCAGGGGATAGAGCAACGGTTTCCTAAACCGTGTGTCGGAGGTTCGAATCCTCTCGAGGGCACCCGTGCCAACCCGATGATTCGGGCCGCTGAGGCGCCCGTGCCACTCCCCTGGCAGACGAGCGGCCGATCCGGATCTTCCTGCGTGGCGTCGGACCCACTGCGGCCGGAACAGACGACGTTCTCGGGCTCCTGGTTCTCCCGGTACGCCTGAAGCCACGTCACCGGGCGGCCTGCGTCTGGCACCGCCCCGAGTCGCGTGGCAGAGTCGGCTCATGCTGCACGTCTACGGGTTCGAGCGCATCGGTGTCGCCGTCTCCGACCTCTACTTCGTCAACCCGGATCCGGAGCCGGGGCAGGAAGGCGCGGAGCACGGCGTACGCCTCGAGGTGCGGCTGCTGGAGAAGCAGCCGCTCGACGGCTCGATCTACGCCTCGAGGCCGATCCTCGTCGGCCGCCCGGTGTGGCGGGCGGACCTGCTCGAGTCGGTCGCCGGCAAACCCGGAAGCCACGACCGCACCCATCACCACCCGACGATGAGGGGCTGGGAGCCCGGCAAGCGGAAGTTCGAGCGAGGGCTGTCGGCCGACCCGCTGGGCTGGCTCGAGAGCCGGCTCAGCGACCTCGACACACTGCTCGACGAGGCCGAGATCTCGAGGGACGAGGCGCACCCGAGCGATGCCGCGCAGCTGAAGGCGGCCGCCCCGGAGATCGTGGCGACGGCCCGACGGCTGCTCGAGCGGGTGCGCGCGGGTGAGCTCGCGGTCGCGCCCGACGAGACACCCGAGAGCGCCCGGATGAGCTGGCTCTAGACCCTCAGATGTTCGACTCGTCAGGTGGCAGCCCGGCAGGCCCCTCCGGTGCACCGGCACCGGCACCGTCACTCACGGCGGGCGCCGACATGCCCAGGGTGTACGCCGTCATCGACAGCGACCCGTAGGCGTAGCCGTCCACCATCACCTCGACGTCGTCCGCGGCCGAGCCGGCCAAACCCGCCAGGTAGAGCAACGGGATGAAGTGGTCGGGCGTGGGCACCGCGTTGCGGTAGTCGCGATGCGCGTCCATCCGCGCGACGTCCGTGGGGTCGCTGAGCATCCGCTCCTTGGCGTCCTCGTCGAAGCGCTGTGCCCAGTCGTAGCCGCCGTCGGTGAGCTGCCAGTCCATCCCGCGCAGGTTGTGCACCACGTTGCCGCTCGCGACGACCAGCACGCCTCGCCGGCGCAGCGGCGCGAGCTTCGCGCCGAGGTCGAGGTGGTAGCCGAGATCCTTGTCGGCGTTGATCGACAGCTGCACGACGGGCACCGACGCGTCGGGAAAGGCGTGCACCAGCACTGACCAGGTGCCGTGGTCGATGCCCCAGCTGTCGAGGTCGGCGCCGACCCAGGTCGGCGTGACCGCATCGCTGATCTCCTCGGCCAGCTCGGGCAGCCCTGGCGCGGGGTAGTCGACCTCGAAGAGCTCCTGCGGGAAGCCGTAGAAGTCGTGGATCGTGCGCGGTCGCGGCATGGCGGTCACCGCGGTCGCGTTGATGTACCAGTGCGCGCTGACGACGAGCACGGCTCGGGGCCTGGGCACCGACCGGCCGAACTCCCGCCACGCGGACGTGTAGCGGTTGACCTCCAACGCGTTCATCGGGTTGCCGTGCCCGATGAACGCAGCGGGCATCGGGGCCGCCTGCTCGCCCACGGTCATCGGGCCTCCCGGGAGGGGCGCGTCAGCTAAAGGCTAGGCCCTCGAATCTCCCGGACTTGCGCCACTCGTCGATGTAGGCGAAGTAAGCCGTCGCTCCCGCCGGGTAGCCGACGTTGAGCCGCGCCGCGGGCCCGGGATCGTGCCCCTCGTTGTTGTAGTAGCCCGGCGTGCAGTCGAGCGAACCGATCACCATGCGCCCAGGGCCCGAGAGCAGCAGCTCGATCCACGCGGCCTCCGCCTCCGCGGTCACCTCGACCTCGCGATAGCCGTTGTCGACGGCGTGCTTGACGACGGCGGCGATCGTCTTGCCCGACTCGGTCAGGTTGTGCGGCACGTTGGAGATCAGGTTGGCGCCCTGCGTCGGTTGCACGATGAACAGGTTTGGGAAGCCGTGCACGTGGATTCCGTGCAGCGTGCGCATCCCCTCGCGCCAGTAGTCGGACAGCGTGACGCCGTCGCGGCCGGTCATGTCGTAGCCGGTACGGCGGGTGTACTCCGTCCCGACCTCGAACCCGGAGGCGTAGATGATGCAGTCGACGTCGTACGCCGTGCCGCCGGCCCAGACGGCCGTCTCGGTGATCCGCTCCACACCCCTGCCGTCGGTGTCGACGAGGTGCACGCCGGGCTCGTTGAACGCCTGCAGGTACTCGTCGTGGAAGCACGGCCGCTTGCACAGCTGCCGGTACCACGCCTTGAGCGCATGAGCGGTCGAGCGGTCCTGCACGATCGTGTCGACGCGGGCGCGGATCTCCTCCATCTTCTCGTGGTCGGAGTCCTCGAACGCCGCCATCATGTTCTCGACGGTCATCTCCTCCGGCGGCAGCGCCATGATCTTCGTCCGGATGCGGCGGGACAGGTCTGTCCAGCCGTCCATGACGAGGTCCTCGTCGGCGATGCCGCCGGTCTGGTTGGCGGTGAAGTTGTCGAGCCACCGCTGCTGCCAGCCGGGCGTGGCGATCGTGGCGAACCACTCGGCGTCGGTCGGCCGGTTGTCGCGCACGTCGACCGAAGACGGCGTGCGCTGGAAGACGTAGAGCTCCTTGCACGCCTTCGCGAGATGCGGCACGCACTGCACGGCCGTCGCGCCGGTGCCGATGATGGCGACCCGCTTGTCGGCGAGCCGGTCCAGCGGCGCGCCGAGCGGGTCGCCGCCCGTGTAGTCGTAGTCCCACCGGCTGGTGTGGAACGAGTGCCCTCGAAACGACTCCAGGCCGGGGATGCCGGGCAGCTTGGGCACGTGCAGCGGGCCCGGGCCCATCGCGACGAACTGCGCGGTGAACTCGTCGCCGCGGTTGGTGCGCACGATCCAGCGCGACCGCGTCGCGTCCCACTCGAGATCGGTGACCTCGGTGTGGAACAACGCGTTGTCGTAGAGCCCGAACTGCTTACCGATCCGCTGACAGTGCTCGAGGATCTCCGGCGCGTGCGCGTACTTCTCGCTCGGCATGTGGCCGGTCTCTTCGAGCAACGGCATGTAGACGAACGACGCCGTGTCGCACTGCGCACCGGGGTAGCGGTTCCAGTACCACGTGCCGCCGAAGTCGCCGCCCTTCTCGACGATGCGTACGTCGGTGACGCCGGCCTCCTTGAGCCGAGCGCCGGTGACCAGCCCGGCGAACCCGCCACCGATAAAGGCGACCGTCACGTGGTCGGTGAGAGGCGCCCGTTCGACGACCGGCGTGTAGGGGTCGTCGAGGTAGTGCGCGAGCTGACCGGCCACCCGGATGTACTGGTCGTTGCCGTCGGGCCGGACGCGCTTGTCGCGCTCCTCGCGGTACTTGCGCCGGATCCAGTCCTTGTCGACCGACGGCCGCTCCCCGGTCGTGGTCATCGCGACTCCGCTCCTGCCCGGGCGGCGCGCTCCTCCTGGTGCGACTGCACGGCGCTCATGACCGCGTTGACCGCTGCCCCCATGAACTCCGGCCGGTTCTCCGCGGCCCAGTCGCGCGACGTCGTCGTCATCGACGCGGAGCCCTGGAACTGCGGCATGACCTCCTTGGCGAACAGCTCGTAGGAGCGCAGGGTCGCCTCGCGGTCGGCCCACTCGTGCGCCATGAACAGGTAGGTGCCGAAGCCGCCGGACTGGTCGATCAGCCGCTGCACCTGGGCGGCCGCCATCTCCGGTGTGCCGACAACGGCCATCCCGGAGTTGTTGAGCGCATCGACCATGCTCTCCGCGTCCTCCGCGTCCGGCGCCAGAGGCAGTGCGGCGATGCGGCGGAAGTAGTCGATCCAGTCGGCGACCCCGTAGGCCACCTCGGCGCGGGCCTGCTCCTCGGTGGGCGCGATGTGCATGGGGCCGACGAGCCGCCACTTGCTGCGGTCGACCACGGTGCCGAACTCCTGCGCGCGCTCCTCCATCACCTGCCAGTGGCTGCCGAGGACGTCGAAGCCGCCGGCCGAGGTTGCACCGATCGACAGCAGGCCGACCCCGAAGCGGCCCGCCGCCCGCGGGCCGGCCGGGGACACCTGCGCGGCGACCGCCACGTCGAAGCGCGGGTGGGTGTAGGGACGCAGCTGCAGGCGCGCGTCGCGAAGGGTGAACCAGTCGGTCTGCCGGGTCACCGGCTCGCTTCCGTCGAGCAGGGCGAGGATCGCCTCGAGCGACTCCTCCATCATGTCGCGCTGCCGCGCCGGGTCGATGCCCATCATGAACGCGTCGGACGGGAGTGCGCCCGGCCCGACACCGAACATGACCCGGCCGCGGGTGAGGTGGTCGAGCAGCACCATCCGGTCGGCGAGCATCAGCGGGTGGTGGTAGGGCAGCGAGCTGACGCCCGTGCCCAGCTTGATGTGCTTGGTCCGCTGCGAGGCAACGGCGATGAAGACCTCGGGCGAGGCGATGATCTCGTAGCCGGCGGAGTGGTGCTCGCCGATCCAGGCCTCGTCGTAGCCGAGCTGGTCGAGTCGCACGATCAGCTCGAGATCGCGCTCGAGAGCCAGGGTCGGGTTCTGCCCGGCCGGGTGGAAGGGTGCAAGGAAGATGCCGAAGCGAAGCGGTGGTTGCATGACGGGTGCCTATCGCATGATCGCGGGCAGCGTCCACGAAGGATGACGAATTGAGACGGGGCAACCTGATGCGCGCTTCAGCTTTCCGCTCCGGACGCCTGCAGGTGACCGAGATGCCCGACCCGGTGCCCGGCTCCGGTCAGGTGCTGGTGCGGACGATCGCCTGCGGCATCTGCGGGTCCGACTTGCACGCCCGCGAGCACTTCGCGGAGTTCGCGTCGTTCTCGGGCCGCGTCTCCGGCCGCGACATGCTGCAGGCCGACCGGCCGCTGGTCTTCGGTCACGAGTTCTCCGCGGAGGTCCTCGACTACGGCCCCGACACCGAGCGCGTGATCCCGGTCGGCACCACGGTGTGCTCCATGCCGATGGTGCTGGGCGCGGAGGGGCCCGAGGCCATCGGCTACTCCCACCGCTACCCGGGCGGGTTCGCCGAGCACATGGTGCTGCAGGAGATGCTGCTGCGACCGGTGCCGGCCGGGCTCGACCCGCTGCACGCGGCGCTGACCGAACCGCTGGCAGTGGGTGAGCATGCCGTGGTGCGCGCCGACGTGCAGCCGGGTTCGGTCTGCGTCGTCGTCGGCTGCGGGCCGGTCGGGCTCGCCGTGATCCTTGCCCTGAAGTCCCGGGGCCTCGGTCCCGTGATCGCGGCCGACTTCTCGCCGCTCCGGCGCCGGCTGGCGGAGCAGATGGGTGCCGACGTGGTGCTCGACCCGGGGCAGGACTCGCCGTTCGATCGCTGGTCGCAGTTCGGCGTACCCGCGACCGGCATGGAGCGGTCGATGGCGACGATGCTCGGTGCCACGCCCCCCGACGCGGTCGTCTTCGAAGCAGTCGGCGTCCCGGGAGTCCTGGAGTCGATCGTCGAGGGCGCGGCGGCGCAGGCGCGCGTGGTGGTCGTCGGCGTCTGCATGGAGCCCGACACCTTCCAGCCGGCGATCGCCATCACGAAGGAGCTCGACGTGCGGTTCGTCCTCGGCTACTCCGACGAGGAGTTCACCCGCACGCTGCAGCGGCTGGGCGAGGGGAAGGTCGACGCGGACGCCCTGATCACGACGACCGTCGGGCTCGACGACGTCGAGTCGGCGTTCGACGCGCTCAAACACCCCGACGAGCAGGCGAAGGTGCTCGTCCGGCACGCGGCCGGGTGACTACCCGCGGGTCCCCATGAGGCTGGTCACGTCGACGACCTGGCTGGTCGGCGGCGGCGTCACCTGCACCGGCGCACCGAAGTCGTAGAGGTCCATGGTCAGCCGCATCGTCATCGTCTTGTCGAAGGAGAAGCTCTCCGACATCCGCCGCGGCAGGCCCTGGTCGTCGAGCCAGACGTCGACACCGATGGGCTGGTTGCCCATCTTCTGCGAGAGCTGGCTGAGCTGCTGGGACAGCGCGCCCTTGTAGAAGCCCGCGACGTCGGCGATCGAGACGTGACCCGCGTAGTGCGTCGTCGGCACGCCGCGCACGCTGTCGCGGCCGACCTTGTGCACGTCGCCCGCTTGCGCAAGCACCTTCAGGTTGTCGACGGGGTTCTGCTGCTGAGCCTGGTCCATCAGACCCTGCAGGTCGACGCCACTCAGCCTGCCGATCTCGCTCAGGTCGACCTTCACCCACGACTTGCCGGCGGGTAGCGCTTTGGCCATGAGGCCGCCCATCTGCATGTAGAAGACGCCCGGCACCATGAGCATCCGCATCTGCCCGATCTGCGGGATGACCATCAGGACGTCGCCCGTCTCGTGCGCGTAGTCGAACGCGCCCGAACCCGTCGCCGTGATCGACTGCCCACCGAAGTTCATGTCCATCGTCATGGCGAACTGGCTGCTCTTCGCGGCCTCGGTCTTGGCTGCGGCACCGTGCACCAGCTGCGTCACGGACGCCACCGGGCGGCTCTGCAGCGTCGAGTCGGAGCCCCGCGTCGCGGCGTAGGTCCCGCCGGCGACGGCCACGGTCGCGGCGAGCGCGACGACCGGCAGCACCCGGCGCCGGCGGCTCGGCCCGGACGGTGGCGCGATGACCAGCACGTCGGGGGTCGAGGGGCGCGCGGGCTCCTGATCGAGTTCGCTCATAACGGGTTCTTTCGGCGTCGTGGATCGCGGACATTAGCGTGGCATTCGGTGGGAGGAGGCCCGATGACCGAAACGGCGGACGGCGTACGCCGGGAGTTCCGCGGCTGGCTCCAGGGCCACTGGGATCCGGACCTCTCCCTGCTGACCTGGCGGCGGCTGCTCGCCGAGGCGCGCTGGGCGGCGCCGTCCTGGCCGGAGCGCTGGCACGGGCGCGGCCTGCCGGCCTGGGCCGACGACGTCGTGGCGAGTGAGATCCAGGCGCACGGGGCGGTCGGCACCCCGATGGGCGTGGGCATGGGGCTCGCCGCCCCGACGATCCTCGCCCACGGCCCGGACCACCTGCGGGAGCGCTTCCTGCTGCCGATCCTCACCGGCGAGCACACCTGGTGCCAGCTGTTCAGCGAGCCCGGCGCCGGCTCCGACCTGGCCGGGCTGACGACGCGCGCCGTGCTCGACGGCGACACGTGGATCGTCAACGGCCAGAAGGTCTGGAACACCAGCGCCCACCACGCCGACCTCGGCCTGCTCGCCGCCCGCTCCGACTGGGACGTGCCCAAGCACCAGGGCATCACCTACCTCGCCATCCCGATGCACCAGCCCGGGGTCACGGTGCGCCCGCTGCGCCAGATGAACGGCCACGCGTCGTTCAACGAGGTCTTCTTCACCGACGCGCGGGTGCCCGCCGACCACGTCATCGGTGAGATCGGGGGCGGCTGGGCGGTGGCGCGTACGACGCTGGCGCACGAACGCCGCTTCGGTGCGATGCGCCCCGCGCCGTACGCCGACCGGCAGGGACGCGCGGTGGACGAGGCGCGCGCCGAGATGGCAGAGCACTTCGCGCCGTACGTCTGGTATCCCCAGCGCGCCGGGCGGGTCGACCTGCTCGTCGAGCGGGCGAAGGCGAGCGGCCGCGCGCACGACCCCGCGGTGCGCCAGGAGATCGCCCGGGTGCTGTCGCTGCAACGGGCCAGCGCCTGGACGGCCGAGCGGGCACGGGCCAACCGGGCGGCCGGCCGCGAGCCCGGACCGGAGGGCTCGATC
The DNA here is from genome assembly GCA_035690485.1 of Mycobacteriales bacterium. NCBI lineage: Bacteria > Bacillati > Actinomycetota > Actinomycetes > Mycobacteriales > Mycobacteriales bacterium. The sequence goes on from DASSKL010000010.1 coordinate 86,473, forward strand.
GGCAAGCTGGCGCTGAGCCAGGTGGCCCGCGCCGCGGCGCGAGCGCACTCGCTGATCGCCGGGCCGACCGGGATGCTGGCGGGGCCCGACGCGCCACTCGGCGGCACGATCACCGAGGTGCTGCTGTCGGTGCCGGCGCAGTCGATCGCCGGCGGCACCGACGAGGTGCAGAAGAACATCGTGGCCGAGCGGCTCCTCGGCCTGCCGCGCGAGCCAGACCTCGGCATCGGTGAGCGACCGTTCCGCGAGCTGCCGCGCAACGCCTGACCGCGCCAACCTGGAAGAAGCGGCCCGCTACTGCGCTCGGTATGCGAGCATTCCGCCCGTGGTGGGGGGAGACGAGATCACGCCCGGCGGCCCGCCGGAGGACCGGGCCAAGCCTTGGCACCTGCTGCTCGTGGTGCTGCTCGCGGTTGCGGTCGGCGGGGTCATCTACTGGGCTGTGGGAGGCGGCGGCTCGACCCCGGCAGCCACGGTGCCGGTCGCCAAGGACAACGGTCCCGGCAGTTCCGCCTCGCCGAGCACGACGGCTGGCCCGAGCAGCGACGGCTACGACTTCACCAGGCGGCAGGCCGACACCGCAGCGGCCAAGAAGATCAACCTCACGTTGCAGGACGTGCCCACCGGTTGGGCGGCAGCCTCGAGCAGCAACGACTCGACGGACTCCGAGCAGTTCGCGAAGCAGCTGAACACCTGTCTCGGCACGCCCAACGCCTTCGGCGACCCGGATCGCGTCAGCGTCGACTCGCCGACCTTCACCTACGCGGTCGCGAGCATCCAGTCGTCGGTGGAGTTCGCACACACGACGGCCGAGGCCCGCCGGGACCTGTCGCTGTTCAAGTCCGCGAAGATGGCCGACTGCCTCAAGGGTGCGCTGTCGGCCATGGTGACGGCGTTCGCACCGGGCGGGCAGATGTCGGCCACCGACGTCCAACCGCTGTCGGTGCCGCCGATGGCCGACGGTTCGTTCGCGCTGCGAATGGTTTTCACCATCAGCGCCCAGGACGGCAGCAAGGTGCCGCTCTACGTCGACGTCATCGGCTTCCTCGCCGACCGAGCCGAGGTGACCGGCAGCTTCACCAACGTCGCGGTGCCCCTCCCGCCGCAGTTGGAGCAGAAGCTGATGGGGGTGCTCCTGACCCGCGCCACGGGTCTGAGCGGCTCCGCGGGCAGCGCCTGACGGCTATGACGCCGTCATCTCGAGCAGCTTGCGCACGGTGTTCCAGTTGCGCACGGTCATGGTCGTGCCGGCGCGACGCTCGGTGAGGGCAGCAGCGAGCTTGCTGCGACCGATGCCGTCGGGTAGCGACAGGTAGATCTCCCGGTCGGCGAGGGCGAACCGGTCGGGCGCGAACCCCGACTGGTCGAACGCCTCCAGGGCGTCGCGCGCCGGCTCGCCCAGCAGGAACGCCACGTGCAGCCGGCTGCCGTGATCCGGCTCGCCGAAGGGGTTGTCGCGTACGACCTGCTGCAGCTGCTCGTGGGTACGCACGACGGTGCCCACGTCGAGACCCCACCGGTCGCGGATGGCCTGGCTCACCTTGCCGGCCAGCTCGGCGGGACGGTCGTCGCTGCGGCCGACGACGTTGCCGCTCTGCACGTAGGTCGCGACGTCACTGCAACCGAGGCCGGCCACGACCTCGCGCAGCTCGGCCATCGGGATCTTCCCGTGCCCGCCGACGTTGACGCCGCGGAGGAGCACGGCGTAGGCCGTCACGTCTCGCGCACCACTGCCAGCGTGAACCCGTCGTGGCCCTTGCTGCCGACCGTCTGCACCGCGGTGGCGCTGACCCGCGGGTCCGCCGCGACGAGCTCGTTGAAACGGCGTACGCCGAGCACGCGGGCATCGTCGGTATCCGGGTCGACGACCCCACCGGCCCGGATCACGTTGTCGGCCACGATCAGCGTGCCCGGCCGCGACAGCCGCATCGACCAGTCGAAGTAGGTCGGGTAGCCCTCCTTGTCGGCGTCGATGAACACCAGGTCGAAGGGCGCCTCGTCCTCGAGCGTCGGCAGCGTCTCGGCCGCGTCGCCGAGCCGCACCTCGACGTTGCCGCAGCCGGCCCGCGCGAGGTTGGCGCGCGCGACCTCTGCGTGCCGCGGGTCCGCCTCCAGCGTGATCACCACGCCGTCGGCGGGCAACGCGCGAGCGAGCCAGATCGTGCTGTAGCCCGCCAGCGTGCCGATCTCCAGGATCCGGCGGGCACCGACCGCCTTGGCCAGCAGCATCAGCAGCTTGCCCTGGTTGGGCGCCACGTTGATGGGCGGCAACCCGGCGGCACGGGCATCGGCGAGCGCGGCGTCGAGGGCCGCGTCGGGCGGCACGAACAGGCCGTCGATGTAGTCGTCCACCGCCGTCCACAGTTCACGAGTCACGCGCGAAGTGTGGCTCACCCGGTAGCGTCCTGTGCCGTGGACCACGGGGCGGCGCCGGACGATGCGCCCGCTGTCGTCATCGACGGCCTGACCAAGTCCTTCAGCGACGAGGTGCTCGCCGTCGACGACGTGCACTTCGCCGTGGGGCGCGGCCAGGTGTTCGGCCTGCTCGGTCCCAACGGCGCGGGCAAGACGACCGCGCTGCGCATGCTCCTCGGCCTCATCCGGCCGAGCGCGGGCTCGGCCAGCATCCTCGGCGAACGGGTGCGCCCCAGCGCGCCGGTCCTGGCCCGCGTCGGCGCTCTCGTCGAGTCACCCGCGTTCGTGCCGCACCTGTCCGGTCTGGCCAACCTGCATCTCTACTGGGCCGCCGGGCCCAACCCGCACGACGACATGCACCTCGACGCCGCGCTCAAGGTCGCCGGGCTCGGCGACGCCGTACGGCGGAAGGTCCGCACCTACTCGCAGGGGATGCGCCAGCGGCTCGGGCTCGCCCAGGCGCTGCTGGGTCGGCCTGAGCTCGTGATCCTCGACGAACCGACCAACGGCATGGACCCGCAGCAGATGCGGGAGGTGCGCAGGCTGATGACACGGCTCGCCGACGACGGCACCACGGTGCTGCTCTCCAGCCACCTGCTCGCCGAGGTGGAGCAGGTCTGCACGCATGCCGCCGTCATGAACCGCGGCCGGCTGGTGACGACCGGGACCGTCGCCGCGTTGACCGGCCCGTCCAACAGCGTCCTGCTCGACGTCGACGACCGAGGGTTGGCGCGCAGCATTCTCGGCGTCACGACCGGTGTCGTCGACGTCGGCGAGCAGGACGACGGCCTCGTCGTACGCCTGCAGGGCATCCGCTCCTCCGACGTGGTGGCGCGGCTGGTGCACGGCGGGGTCGCGGTCGAGCAGGCGATGGCCCGGCGGCACCTGGAGGACGCGTTCATCGAGCTGCTCGCCGAGGACAAGCCGTGATCGGGGTCGAGCTGCGCAAGCAGCTGCCGCGCGCGCGGACCTGGGTCGCCCTGCTCGTGATGGCCGTCGTGCCGGTCATCATGACGATCGGCTTCGCCGTCGGCGGCCCGCCGCACGACCACGACAACGGGCTGTTCGCGCTGAGCACCCGGTCCGGGCTCAACATGCCGGTGTCCGCGCTGACCCTCATGCAGAACTTCCTGCTCGTCATCGTCGTCGCGCTGTTCGCCGGCGAGACGGTCTCCGGCGAGGCCAGCTGGGGCACGCTGCGCTACCTGCTGATCCGACCCGTGACCCGGACGCGGCTGCTGGCCAGCAAGCTCGCCATCGTCGCGCTGCTGGTCGTGCTGGCCACCCTGCTGATCCCGATCTTCGGTCTCGCGGCCGGGTTGCCCGCCTTCGGCTGGCACGACGTCGCCGTCGTCAACCCCCAGAGCCAGGTCACCGACGGCATCCCGACGTTCGGCCTGCTGGATCCCGCGAGCGCCCTGTGGCGGCTGCTCGCCGCGACGGGTTACGTGGCCTGGACGATGGCGAGCACCGTGGCCTTCGCCTTCCTGCTGTCGGCGCTCATCGACTCGCCGTTCGGCGCGGTGTTCGGCGGGCTCGCCTTCGCGATCGTGTCGCAAATCCTCGACAACATCCCGTCGTTCGGCAACGTTCGCTACGGCCTGCCGACGCACTACTGGCACGCGTGGACGCAGCTGTTCGCGCCCACCCTGCACGTCGGCGACATGGTGACCGGCACGCTCACGCAGCTGCCCTACGTCGCGGTCTTCCTGGCCCTGGCGTTCGCGGCGTTCCGGCGCAAGGACATCCTCACCTGAGCGGGCGGTGTGGTGACATGGCTCACCGGCCACCTGCCTTGCCTGCTCGCCGCGATCCGGGGAACGCTGCTGCGCATGGGCTGGACCGCGAACGACATTCCTGACCTGCACGGGCGCACGGCGATCGTCACCGGCGCCAACAGCGGCATCGGGTTCCACACCGCGCTGCAGCTGGCCAAGCACGGGGCACTCGTGGTGCTCGGCTGCCGCGACCCGCACCGCGGTGCCGCAGCACTCGCCCGCCTCGAGGCGGCATCGGTGTCGGCCCAGCTGCTCGCGCTCGACCTCGGGCACCTGGACTCGGTCCGCACGTTCGCCCGGCACATCGCCGCCGACCACCCCCGCGTCGACATCCTCGTCAACAACGCCGGCCTCATGGCGATCCCGTACCAGCACACGGCCGACGGGTTCGAGATGCAGCTCGGCGTCAACCACCTCGGGCACTTCGCGCTCACCGGCCTGCTGCTGCCGCAGCTGCTCGAGGCGCCCGAGCCCCGCGTCGTGACGGTCAGCAGCACCGCGCACCGCACCGGCGTCATGCGGTTCGACGACCTGCAGGGGGAGAAGCGCTACCGCAGGTGGCAGGCCTACGGGCAGTCCAAGCTGGCGAACCTGCTGTTCGCCTACGAGCTCGACCGGCGCGCCCGCACTGCGCAGCTGCCGCTGACCAGCGTCGCCGCCCACCCCGGCTACGCCGCGACCGACCTGCAGACCAAGGGTGCCAAGATGGCGGGCCGCCCGCTGACGGAGACCGTCATGCGGCTCGGCAACGCGCTGCTGGCGCAGAGCGACGCTGCGGGCGCGCTGCCGTCCCTGTACGCCGCGGCCGCACCGGGTGTCCGGGGCGGCGAGTTCTACGGGCCCGGCCAGCTCTTCGAGAGCCGTGGTGCCCCGAAGCGGGTCTCGTCGTCGAAGGCCTCCCACGACGAGGTGGCCGCGCGCCGACTGTGGGACATCTCCGAGGAGCTGACCGGCGTCCGCTACGAAGCACTACGCGCCGGCTCGCCCGCCTAGCACGGGTCAGTTGCGGCCGCGGGCCCACTGCGGCTTGCGCTTGCCCAGGAAGGCGTTCATGCCCTCCCGCGCGTCGGGCAGCTGGCTGGTCGCCGCCATGACCTCCATCGCGTAGGCGTAGGCCTTCGGCTGCTCGAGGTCGATCTGCGCGTAGAGCGCCTGCTTGCCGATGCCTTTGCTCTGCGCGGATCCGCGGGTGCAGCGCTGCAACAGGTCCATGACCGCGACGTCGAGCTGCGCCGCCGGTACGACGGCGTTGACCAGCCCCCAGTCCAGCGCGGTCGCCGCATCGATCGCGTCACCGGACAACGCCAGCTCCGCGGCGCGCTTGCGGCCGACGTTGCGGGCGATCGCGACCATCGGCGTGTGGCAGAACCACCCGCCCTTGCCACCGGGAGCGGCGAATCCCGCGTCGTCGGAGGCGACCGCGAGGTCGGCCGACGCGACCAGCTGACAACCCGCCGCGGTCGCGAGCCCGTGCACGCGGGCGACCACCGGCTGCGGCACCTGCTGCATGAGCGTCATCAGCTCGGTGCAGACGGCGAGCAGGCGACGTACCTCCTCGAGGTCGGCGGACACGACGTCGGCGAAGTCGTGCCCCGCCGAGAACACCGGCCCGTTTCCGGCCAGCACGATGCCCAGGGCGTCGCTCTCGCCGGCACGGGCGAACGCGTCGATCAGCTCGCGCATGTGCTCGAGCGACAGGGCGTTGCGTCGCTGCGGGCGGTTCATCGTGATCGTCGTGTAGTCGCCGGAGCGCTCGACGAGCACGTGCTCGTAGGTCACGAGAACTCCGGCTCGGTGAACCACGGAAAGTAGTCGGGCATGTCCGTCGAGGGCTTCATCGTGAACTCCGGGGGCCGCTTCTCCAGGAACGACTGCACACCCTCGTAAGCGTCGGCCGAGGCGCCCATGTAGGCAATGCCCCGCGAGTCGATGCGGTGTGCGGCCATCGGGTGGTCCTCGCCGAGCATCCGCCAGAGCATCTGCCGGGAGAGCGCCACGGACATCGCCGAGGTGTTGTCGGCCACCTCGCGGGCGAGAGCGTAGGCCGCGGGCAGCAGCTCGTCGGGCTCGTAGAGGCCGCTCACCAGCCGGGCGTCATAGGCCTCCTGTGCCGAGAAGACCCGCCCGGTCATGACCCACTCGCTGGCCTTGCTGATGCCGACCACGCGCGGCAGGAACCACGACGAGCAGGCCTCGGGCACGACGCCCCGGCGGGAGAAGACAAACCCGAACCGGGCCTCGGTCGACGCCAGCCGCACGTCCATGGGCAGCTGCATCGTGGCGCCCACACCGACCGCCGGTCCGTTGACCGCGGCGATCACCGGCTTGAGGCTGCGGAAGATGCGCAACGTCACCAGGCCGCCGCCGTCGCGCCGCACCGGGGGGCCGTCACCGTCGCCCTCGCCGCCGCCCTGCGCCCGGCCGTCGAACGTGCTGCCGCCGGCCGACAGGTCCGCGCCGGCACAGAAGCCCCGCCCGGCGCCGGTGATCACGACCACGCGCACGCCGTCGTCCGCGTCGGCCCGGTCGAACGCGTCGATGAGCTCGTGCATCATCGTCGCGGTGAACGCGTTGAGCTTGTCGGGGCGGTTCAGCGTGAGCGTGAGGATCCGGTCCTCGACGCGATAGAGAATCTGCTCGTAGGTCGGGTCAGCCATGCCTCGCAGTCTGCCCGACCCGATTGCTCAGATCGGTTGGCGGGGCTGCAACGTCGCCGAATCCATCCGCTTGCGGATGAGCGCGACACCACGCGCGCCGACCGTGCTGATGAGGCTCGGAGCCAGACGGTGCAGCCGCCACAGCGCCCGCGCCGACAGCGGCGTCACGATCAGAGCCTTGTTGCGGTCCACCCCCCGCAGCACGTCGCGCGCGAGCTTGTCGACCGGGTAGGGGCGGCCGAGCTGCCGCTCGGCGCTGGCCTGCATCTCCTGCGCCCGCCGGGCCATCGACGTCTGCGGCAGGTCCTCGGGGCCGAGGCCGTCGAGCATCGGGGTGTCGACGAAGCCCGGGCAGACCGCAGTGACCTTGACTCCGAACGGCCGCGCCTCGGCCCGCAGCGCGAGCGAGAGCCCGACGACGCCGTGCTTGGTCATCGAATAGGGAGTGAGCAACGGCGCGGGGATCAGCCCGGCCAACGATGCGGTGTTGACGATGTGGCCGAACCCCTGCTTGATCATCAGCGGGTAGGCCGCAGCCACGCCGTAGACGACCCCGCGCAGGTTGACGTCGATGACGCGATCCCAGTGGGCCACGGTCAGCTCCTCGACCTCGCCGCCGACCGCGACGCCCGCGTTGTTGAAGACGGCGTCCAGCCGGCCGTGCTCGATCTGCGCCTGCTGGTAGACAGCGGCGACGGCATCGGCGTCGCGTACGTCGAGCGCCACCCCCGAGGCCGTCCCCGGACCGAGCGACGACAGCATCGTGGCGACCTCGGACGCGCCCTGCGCGTTGATATCGGCAATCACGACGTGCGAGCCGCGCCGGACCAGGCCCTCGCTGACCGCCCGGCCGATGCCCGATGCACCGCCGGTCACCACTGCTACATGCGCCACGTCCACTCCTCGGATGAGATCTGCGCCGACCGTCGCAGGTCACGGTCGGGCCGGTCAACCCACGTTGGACGTGAGTTCAGTAACGCGGGACGGCTTCCCGTCAGCGGTCACCGTCTCCCGGTGGGACGGTGTGGATGTGCGACGACGGTGGCTCCTGCACGTCGGGGATGCCGCCGGCGATCAGCGACGCGAGCGCACCGAAAAAGGCCACGATCGCGAAGAAACCGGCCATGACGGCGTGCGCGATCTGGTGGAGCGCGAGGTCCGGGTCATAGCCGGGGAGGAAGTGCGGGAGCTTCTTCGACGGCTCGACGAGATAGATGATCGCGATCGCGAAGAGGACGACCGACGCGCACATCCAGTAGGCCGCGCGCATCCGTGGGTCGCGCCGCGACCGGCGCCGCGTCTTACGGGCCGCCCAGCGCTCGGCCGGCGTCTGCTGGCTGGGGATCGTCACGACCCCCAGCGTAACCCCGCCCGCTCGGCCGCTCGGTCCCCTCGACCCGCATGCCGAGCGGTCAGCCGCCGGCGCCGCCCATCGTGGTCACGCCGCCGTCGATGACCACGCACTCGCCGGTGATCCACGACGCGTCGTCGGAGAGCAAGAACGCCCCGAGCTTGCCGATGTCCTCCGGCTCGCCCAGGCGCTTCATCGGGTAGGCGCGGGACGACTCCTCCTCGTGCCCCTCGTAGAGCGCGCGGGCGAAGTAGGTCTTGACCACGGCGGGCGCGACGGCGTTGACCCGCACCTTGGGCCCCATCTCACCGCCGAGCTGCTTGGTGATGTGGATCAGCGCGGCCTTGCTGGCGTTGTAGGCGCCGAGGAACGGGCCGGTGCGTACGCCGCCCACCGACGCGATGTTGAGGATCGCGCCGCCGTGGTCGCGCATCCAGGCCTCCCAGCACTTCTGCGCCCAGGACACCGGCGAGACGACGTTGACCTCCATCACCTTGCGGATGGTCGACAGCGGCGCCTCGATCATCGGACCGAAGTGCGGGTTGACCGCCGCGTTGTTGACCAGGATGTCGACCGAACCCCACCGATCGAGCACCGCCTGCACGGTCTCCTGCTGGTGGTCCTCGTCGTCGGCGCTGCCGCGCGAGGCCATCGCCCGGTCGGGGCCGCCCAGCTTCTCGACCGCCGCCTCGAGCTCCTCGGGCTTGCGCGCGGTGACGCACACCCGGGCGCCCCGCCGCCCGATCTCCTCGGCGATCGCCAGGCCGATGCCTCGTGTACCGCCGGTGATGATCGCCGTCTTGCCGTCGAAGTCGCCCACGCGACTACCTCCTCGTCAGGCTCTCGTGGCGCACGCTATAGGTGTCCGCCGGGCAAGATCGTGGCAGGGTTCGGGCGTGGCTCAACGGATCGAGGACTACGCCCTGCTCGGCGACACGCAGACGGGGGCGCTGGTCGGGCGCGACGGCTCGATCGACTGGCTGTGCTTTCCCCGCTTCGACTCGGCCGCGGTGTTCGCGGCGCTGCTCGGCACGCCGGACAACGGCCGGTGGCTGCTCAGCCCGGTCGGCGAGGTCCGCACCAGCCGCCGGCGCTACCGGGGCGAGTCGCTGGTGCTCGAGACCGAGATGGACACCGACGAGGGCACCGTCCGGCTGGTCGACTTCATGCCGATCCGCGGCGAGGCGCCCGACGTCGTGCGCATCGTCGAGGGCGTGCGCGGCCGCGTGCCGATGCGGATGGAGCTGCGGCTGCGGCTCGACTACGGCCACGTGATCCCGTGGGTGCGCCGGCTCGGCGACGACCTCGTCGCCGTCGCCGGCCCCGATGCGCTCTGGCTGCGCACGCCGGTCCGCACGCGCGGCCGGGACTTCACGACGGTCGCGGAGTTCACCGTCGGCGAGGGCGACCGGGTGCCCTTCGTCCTCACCTGGCAGGCCTCCCACCTGCCCGCCCCCCAACCGGTCGACGCCTTCGACTCCCTCGACGACACCACGTCGTGGTGGGAGGAGTGGATCGACAGGTGCTCCTACGACGGCGAGTGGACCGAGGCGGTCCACCGCTCGCTCGTGACCCTCAAGGGGCTCACCTATGCGCCCACCGGCGGCATCGTCGCGGCCGCGACCACGTCCTTGCCGGAACAGCTCGGCGGCGTACGCAACTGGGACTACCGCTACTGCTGGCTGCGCGACGCGACGCTGACGTTGACGGCGCTGCTCTACACCGGTCACGTCGAGGAGGCGCGCGCCTGGCGGTCGTGGCTGCTGCGCGCGGTGGCCGGCAGCCCGGAGGACCTGCAGATCATGTACGGCGTCGCGGGCGAGCGCCGGCTCGCCGAGTGGACCCCCGAATGGCTGCCGGGCTACGAGGGCTCCGCACCGGTGCGCATCGGCAACGCGGCGGTCGACCAGTTCCAGCTCGACGTCTACGGCGAGGTCATGGACGCGCTGCACCTCGCCCGGCAGAACGGCCTCGAGCCGGAGAAGTCCGGCTGGTCGCTGCAGCGCGAGCTGATGGCCTTCGTCGAGGAGCACTGGCGGGAGCCCGACGAGGGCATCTGGGAGGTGCGCGGGCCGCGCCGGCAGTTCACCCACTCGCGGGTCATGGCGTGGGTGGCCGCCGACCGCAGCGTGCGGTCGATGGAGCGGTTCGGGCTCACGGGCCCGCTGCAGAAGTGGCGGGCGCTGCGCGACGAGATCCACGCCGAGGTGATGGCGAAGGGCTTCGACAGCGAGCGGCAGACCTTCACCATGTACTACGGCAGCAAGGAGCTCGACGCAGCACTGCTGCTGCTGCCCTCGGTGGGCTTCCTGCCGGCCGACCACCCCCGCATGCTCGGCACGGTCGCGACCGTGGAGCGTGAGCTGCTCTCCGACGGGTTCGTCATGCGCTACACGCAGCCGGCACAGGAGTCACCCGACGGCCTGCCGCCCGGCGAAGGAGCGTTCCTGGCGTGCAGCTTCTGGCTCGCGGACAACTACGCGATGCAAGGGCGGCACGACGAGGCCCGCGAGCTGTTCGAGCGACTGCTCGACCTGCGCAACGACGTCGGCCTGCTCGCCGAGGAGTGGGACCCGGCGGCCAAGCGCCAGGTCGGCAACTTCCCGCAGGCGTTCAGCCACGTGCCGCTGATCGAGACCGCCCGCACGCTGTCGCACGACGGCGGCCCGGCGCACCCGCGCCGCCACGACTGACCGGTCCGAGACGCTCGGCGCGGCGACGCCGGCGCGCGGTCAGAAGTGCGGGCCGCCCACCTGTGCGGCCATGGCCGGATCGACGCGGACGACTCCGGCGAGGTGCGACAGCGGCACGTCGCGCACCCGCACGAAGTCGCCGGTGTGCGGCGCGACGATCATCTTGCCGTCGCCCGCGTAGATCGCGACGTGGTCGACGTCGGACGGGTCGGCCGGGTTGTAGGTCCAGAACAGCAGGTCGCCCGGTCGCGCACTGTCCAGCGGCACGTGCGGGCCGGCGTACCACTGCTGCTGCGACGTGCGCGGCAGGAGGATGCCCGCCTGCCGGTACGCCCAGCCGACCAGCCCCGAGCAGTCGAACGCCGCCGGGCCGGTCGCGCCCCAGACGTAGGGCGCGCCGATGCGGCTGTAGGCCGCCTTCAGCACGGTGTTGATCTGGCGCCGGTCGAGGAACGAGCCGGCGTCACGGATGACGACGACCTTGCGCAGCAGCTGCACCTGGCTGCCGCCCATCGCCGCACGCAGCGCGCTCTGGACCTTCAGCGGGTCGGCGCCCGGCGCGCTCACCACGACGGCGTTCGAGGTCGGCAGGCCGAGACCGTGCGACTCGTTGCGGGCGACGACGGCGTCGATGCCGGGCAGCATCGAGGCGAAGGCACCGATGCGCAGGTCCATGGGCCGGGTGCCGCGCACGTGGACGGTCTGCCCGAGCGGCAGCCCGGCGTCGTTGCCCATGCCGAACGACGCGGTCAGCTCGCCGGCGGCGACGCTGTGCCACAGCGCGTCGGACTGCGCGGTCAGCTTCGGGGTGTAGGCGCGGAACGTCGACGGCCCCACGCCGATCGCGGTGGCCGGGTGACCCGCGACCGTGATGCGTCCGTAGTCGACCAGGTCGAGCGCCTGCACGCCCTGCACCCGCGCGATCCGCTGCATGTCGGCGGCGGTCACCTGGTGGTTGTCGATGACGAGGAAGTCGGCCTCGTGCAACGCCGTCAGCGGTTGTACGACGGGAGCGCCGTGGCGGACCGACCGCGCGGGCGCGGCCGTTGCCGCCGGTGACGCCACGCCGGTGGAGGCCGACGGGGTGGCCGAGGGCAGCCACGGCAGCGGGTTGGAGAACGCTGTGGTCGCTGCCCGGGGACGGTCGGTGTGCGCGTGATCGGCGACGCCGGCCACCGCCGTTGCGGTGCCGGCCGCCAAGGTCACGGCCACCCCCGCAGCGACGAACCGCTCCAGCAACGCCGTGACCTCCTCGCGACTCGTCGTACGCGCTGTCCAACGACGACCCGCCGAGGTGGTGACGCACGGTCACGGGCGGGGCCGCTTCCCTCGTTCTCGGGACCATTCGACGCCGGGCTCCGGTCTCCTCCCGCTCGCGGTAGGTAGGCGACCGGGGCCACGCGTCACCCGTCGGCGGTGCCGCGCTCGCAGCGGCGAGATGACGGCTACGCGGGGCTGGTCTCCGACCTGCGGGTCGTGGCGACCTCGCTGGCGTCGTAGCGGGCGAACGCCGGTACGGCGGCCGCGAGCAGCAGCACGCCGAGGATGCACAGCAGTCCGCCGCTGGCGACGGAGGCGGTCAGGCCGGCGGCCGCGGCGATGCCGCCGGACTCGACGTCTCCCAGCCGGGGCCCGCCGGCGACGACGACGATGAACACTCCCGACAACCGGCCGCGCAGCGCGTCCGGGGTCGCCGTCTGCAGGATCGTGTTGCGGAACACCGCGCTCACCATGTCGGCGGCGCCGGCCGCGGCGAGCAGCAACACGCCGAGCCACAGCACCCTCGTGAAGCCGAAACCGGTGATCGCCGCGCCCCACGCCAGGATCGCGACGATCACGGCGAGCCCCTGGCGCCGCACCCGGCCCAGCCAGCCGCCGAAGGTCGCGCCGAGCAGGGCGCCCATGGCGATCGCGGCGTACAGGATGCCGACCACGGTCGCGCCGCCGCCGTAGAACTTCTGCGCGATCGCCGGGAACAGCGCCCGCGGCATGCCGAAGACCATGGCGTTGATGTCGACGAGGAACGTCATCAGCAGGATCTTGCGGCCGGCGAGAAAGCGCAGCCCCTCGGCGACCGACTTCCAGCCCGCCTTCGCGCCACCGCCTTCCGGCGGGATGGCCGGCAGCCGCCACATCGCGTAGAGCGCGGCGGCGAAGCTCAACGTGTCGACCAGGTAGGCGGTGGACAGCCCGGACGTCGCGATGAGCGCACCGGCAGCGAGCGGTCCGCCGGTGAGGGCGACGTTCTGGCCGACCTGGGCGAGGGCGTACGCCGCGGGCAGCCGGGCACTCGGCAGCAACCGCGGGATCATCGCGCTGCGCGCCGGGTTGTCGACCCCGAAGACGGCGGCCTGCAGCAGCACGATGCCGTAGAGCAGAGGCAGCGAGTGCAGTCCCAGCGCTGCCTGCGCGACGAGCGCCGCGGACAGCAGCGCGAGCACGCTGGACGTGAACAGCGCGAGCCGCCGGCGGTCCATGGAGTCGGCGATGGCGCCGCCGTACAGCCCGAAGGCCAGCAGTCCGATCAACCCGGCGAGGCCGACGAGTCCGACGTAGAGCGACGAGTGGGTCTGGTCGTAGACCTGGATCGGCACGGCGACCGAGGTCATCTGGTTGCCGACCATGGAGACCGTGAGCCCACCCCAGAGCCGCCGGTAGGCGGGGAACTCACGCAGCGGGGTGATGTCGGCCGCGTGCCGACCGAGGAAGCCGACGACGCGAGCGCGGCGCCCCCGTTGCTGCACATCGGATCTCTAGCACGGGCGATCGGCCCGAGTGGGGTGGCCCGCCGCGCAGGCGGCAGAATGAAGGCAGAGCCCGCAAGGGCCCGACCATCAGCGACAGGAGCCGCGGACCAATGGCCGACGAGACCGTGTTCAAGCCCGGGCTGGAAGGTGTCGTCGCCTTCGAGTCCGAGATCGCCGAACCCGACAAGGAGGGCTCGGCGCTGCGCTACCGCGGCGTCGACATCGAGGATCTGGTCGGCCGGGTGCCCTACGAGCAGGTCTGGGGTCTGCTTGTCGACGGTGCGTTCGAGCCGGGGCTGCCCCCGGCCGAGCCGCAGCCGATCCCGCTGCGCTTCGGCGACGTCCGCGTCGACCTGCAGAGCGCGCTGGCCGATCTCGCGCCGATCTGGGGTCTTCAGCAGATGCTCGACATCGAGCCCGCGCAGGTCCGCCACGACCTGGCCCGCTGCTCGGTGACCGGCATGTCGTTCGTGGCGCAGTCCGCCCGCGGTGGCGACAAGGAGCCGGTGCCGCAAAGCGACATCGACAAGGCGACCTCGATCCCCGAGCGGTTCCTGATCCGCTGGCGCGGCGAGGCTGACCCGAAGCACGTCAAGGCGATCGACGCCTACTGGGTGTCGGCGGCCGAGCACGGCATGAACGCCTCGACCTTCACCGGCCGGGTCGTGGCCTCGACGGGCGCCGACGTCGGCGCGGCGCTGTCGGCCGCGGTCGGCGCACTGTCGGGACCGCTGCACGGCGGCGCGCCCTCACGGGTGCTGGCGATGCTCGACGACGTCGAGCGCACCGGCGACCCGGTCGGGTTCGTCAAGGGTGAGCTCGACGCCGGCCGGCGGCTCATGGGTTTCGGCCACCGCGTCTACCGCGCGGAGGACCCGCGGGCGCGCGTCCTTCGGCGTACGGCGGCGGAGCTCGGCTCCCCCCGCTACGACGTCGCCGATGCGCTCGAGAAGGCCGCCCGCGAGGAGCTGCGCGAGCGCTACCCCGACCGGGTCCTCGAGACCAACGTCGAGTTCTGGTCGGCGGTCGTGCTCGACCTGGCCGAGGTGCCGGCACCCATGTTCACGTCGATGTTCGCCTGCGCGCGGATGGCCGGCTGGAGCGCGCACATCCTGGAGCAGAAGCGGCTCGGCAAGCTGATCCGCCCGTCGGCCCGGTACGTCGGGCCGCCGTCGCGGAAGGTCGAGGACGTCCCGAAACGAGCGCAAGGACTGTAAGTGCCTGACATCACCCTCCCCGCAAACCTCAAGCCGACCGACGGCCGCTTCGGCTCCGGGCCGTCGAAGGTCCGGCCGGAGACGCTGGCCGCGCTCGCCGCGACCGGCGCACACCTGCTCGGCACGTCGCACCGCCAGCAGCCGGTCAAGGACGTCGTCGCCCGGGTACGCCGCGGCCTCGGGTCACTGTTCTCCCTGCCCGACGGCTACGAGATCGTGCTCGGCAACGGCGGTTCGACGGCCTTCTGGGACATTGCGACGTTCTGCCTGATCTCGCAGAAGTCGCAGCACCTGTCCTTCGGCGAGTTCTCGGCGAAGTTCGCCTCGGCGGCCGCCGCGGCGCCGTTCCTCGCCGACCCCTCGGTGGTCAAGGCCGAGCCGGGGACCGCGGCGGCGTTCGCTCCCGAGGCCGGCGTCGACGCCTACTGCCTGCCGCACAATGAGACGTCGACCGGCGTGATGACCACGATCCGCCGGCCGACCGGCGCCGACGACGGCGCGCTGGTGCTGGTCGACGCCACGAGCGGCGCGGGCGGCCTGCCCGTCGACCTGACCGAGTGCGACGCCTACTACTTCGCGCCGCAGAAGAGCTTCGCCTCCGACGGCGGCACCTGGCTCGCAGCGCTGTCACCGGCGGCCGTCGAGCGTGCCGCCCGGCTGACGAAGGACCGGTGGGTCCCGGCGTTCCTCGACCTGCAGATTGCGATCGACAACTCCCGGCTGGAGCAGACCTACAACACCCCGGCGATCGGCACGCTGTTCCTCCTGGCCGAGCAGGTGGAGTGGATGCTCGACCAGGGCGGCCTCGAGTGGGCGGTCGGACGTACCACCGACTCGTCGAACCGGCTCTACACGTGGGCCGAGAAGTCGACCTACGCAACGCCGTTCGTCGCCGACCCGTCTCACCGCTCGCTGGTCGTCGGCACGATCGACTTCTCGGACGACGTCGACGCCGCTGCCGTGGCCAAGGTGCTGCGAGCCAACGGGGTCGTCGACACCGAGCCCTACCGCAAGCTCGGCCGCAACCAGCTGCGGATCGCGATGTTCCCCTCGATCGAGCCGTCCGACGTGGAAGCGCTCACGGCCTGCATCGACTACGTGGTGGAGCACCTCTAGCTGCTCCATCGCGGCGGTCACGAGGGCCTCGGCCCGAGGTCGGACCGTTGTGCCATGGTCATCTCCGGCCCAAATTCGGACATCCCGACCGTCACCGTGCCGCACGACCAGAGCAAGAACTAGCCGGAGACATCGAGGAGGGCCGTCCCGGGTTGCCGGGGCGGCCCTTCGTCGTACGCCCAACCGCCGCAGCGCCGCGATCAACGCGGGGCGTAGCGTCCCGGGCATGGACTACACCCATCTCGGCCGCACCGGTCTGTCGGTCTCGCGCCTGTGCCTCGGCACCATGAACTTCGGGCCCGAGACCTCGGAAGAGGACTCCCACGCGATCATGGATCGCGCCCACGAGCACGGCATCAACTTCTTCGACACCGCCAACGTCTACGGCTGGCAGAAGGGCGAGGGTGTCACCGAGCAGATCGTCGGCCGCTGGTTCGCGCAGGGTGGCAATCGCCGCGAGCACACGGTCATCGCGACCAAGCTCTACGGCTCGATGGGCGACTGGCCCAACGAGACGTTTCTGTCCGCCTTGAACATCCGCCGCGCCTGCGAG
The DNA here is from genome assembly GCA_035690485.1 of Mycobacteriales bacterium. Classification (NCBI taxonomy): domain Bacteria; kingdom Bacillati; phylum Actinomycetota; class Actinomycetes; order Mycobacteriales; species Mycobacteriales bacterium. The sequence goes on from DASSKL010000010.1 coordinate 103,000, forward strand.
GGATCGCTGCGCCGGTTGCAGACCGACTACATCGACATCTACCAGATGCACCACGTCGACCGCCGTACGCCGTGGGAGGAGATCTGGGAGGCGATGGAAGTCCTTCGCCAGCAAGGAAAGATCTTGTACGTCGGCAGCAGCAACTTCGCCGGCTGGCACATCGCCAAGGCGCAGGAGACGGCGCGTCGGCGCAACTTCTACGGGCTGGTCTCCGAGCAGTCGATCTACAACCTGCTCAAGCGCGAGGTCGAGCTCGAGGTGCTGCCCGCCTGCCAGGACTACGGGCTCGGCGTGATCCCGTGGAGCCCGCTGCACGGCGGGTTGCTGGGCGGCGTGCTCAAGAAGGAGCGCGAGGGCGGGCGACGTTCCAAGGGTCGCGCGGTCGAGGGGCTCGAGCAGCACCGCGAGCAGGTTCAGGCCTACGAGGACTTCTGCGAGTCGCTCGGCGAGGAGCCCGCCGACGTCGCCCTCGCGTGGCTGATGCACCAGCCCGCGGTCACCGCGCCGATCGTCGGGCCGCGCACGATGGAGCAGCTCGACGGCGCGTTGCGAGCCCTCGAGATCTCACTGTCCGACAAGGAGCTCGGCCGGCTGGACGAGATCTGGCCGGGACACAAGACGGCGCCGGAGGACTACGCCTGGTAGCCGATCACGTCCCGGTCCCGGCACCGGCGTCCGGAGGTCCCGTCAGGGGCAGAGTCGCGAGCGCCTCGTGCACCAGCGGGGGGCCGGGGTGGCTGCGCACCAACCGGACGTCGGCCGCGACCCACCACGGACCGGCGTAGGCCGACAGGGCACGGGCGGCGCCGCGCAGGTCGGCGCCACGTCCACGCGCGCGGGCCACGGTGAGGTGCGGCCGGAACCTGCGCTCCTCCATCGGGATCCCGCTTCGGCGGGCGGCAGCAGCGCACCGGTCGGCGAGCCGGGCCAGCGCGGCGATGTGGCCGTCGACGCCGACCCAGAGCACCTGCCGGCCGAAGTGGCCGGCACCGGCGAGGCGCAGCCGCACGGGCGCGCTGCGGCCCGCGGCCCGTGCCAGCCGCTCGCTCAGCTCCGGCAGCGCCGGCGCAGCGACCTCGCCGAGGAAGGCGAGGGTCAGGTGCCACTGCGCCGGCGCGCTCCAGCGCAACCGGTCGTCGGCGGGCAGCGCCGCGCGCAGCGAGTCGGCCGCCTCGTCCGGCGGGTCGACCGCGACGAAGAGCCTCACGTCGTCGTGCGGACCTCGTCGTAGACCGGCTGCACCGACCGGGTCGGTTGCTGCGCCATGCGCAGCCGCAGCAGCATGGCCGCGATCGCGCCGGCGACGGCGGTGCAGACGGCGCCGCCGATGATGAGCCCGTAGCGCGGGCCGAGCACCCCGGCGAGCCACCCGATCAGCGGCGCACCGATCGGCGTGCCCCCCAGGAAGACCATGACGTAGAGCGCCATGACCCGCCCGCGCATCTGCGGCGAGGAGCCGAGCTGCACGGTCGAGTTGGCAGCGGTCGTGAACGTCAGCGCCGCCACGCCCGTCGGGATGAGCAGGATGATGAGTGCGGCGTAGGAGGGCATGAAGCCGTCGGCGATCTCCAGCGCGCCGAAGACCAGAGCCGACCCGACGAGCAGCGACTGCCGCGGTCGTTCGCGCCGCGCGGCGAGCAGCGCGCCGCCGAGGGAGCCCACGGCGATGGCGGTCGACAGCAGGCCGTAGGACGCGGCGTCCTTGTGGAAGGTGCCCTTCGCGATGAGCGCCATCGTCAGCTGGAAGTTGAAGCCGAAGGTGCCCACCACCCCGACGAGCACGATCGGCAGCAGCAGGTCGGGTCTGCGCCGCACATAGGCCAGCCCCTCGCGCAGCTGACCGGCCCGACGGGCGAGCCGCTTGCCCAGCATCAGGTCGGCCTCGCGGATCAGCAGCAGGCTGCTGATGACCGCGAGGAAGGTGCCGGCGTTGATGAGGAACACCGCACCCGTGCCGACGAACTTGATGAGGAAGCCGCCGGCGGCAGTGCCGAGAATCCGCGCGATGTTGAACGTCGCGGAGTTCAGGCTCACCGCGTTGGCGACCAGGTCCGGGCCGACCAGCTCGCTGACGAAGGCCTGCCGCGTCGGGCTGTCGATCGAGGTGGCGAGGCCGAGGGCGAAGGCCAGGGCGTAGACGTGCCACAGCTGCACCGCACCGGTCACCACCAGGACACCCAGCACGAGTGCGGCCAGCATCGACGCGGCCTGCGTGAGCACCAACAGGCGCCGCTTGCGGTGCCGGTCGGCGAGCACTCCCCCGTAGAGGCTGAGCAGCAGCGTCGGCGCGAACTGCAGCCCGGTCGTGACACCGACCGCGATGCCTCGGTGCCCCGGCCCGGCCAGCTCGACGACCAGCCAGTCCTGCGCCACCCGCTGCATCCACGTGCCGGTCAGGGAGACGACCTGCCCCGAGGCGAACAACCGGTAGTTGCGGACCCGGAGTGACTCCCACATCGTCACGAGCTGGCCAGCCGGTCCAGCAGCGGCGCGAGCTCGCGCAGCAGGGCGAGCTCGTCGTCGGACAGGTCGTGCATCTGCTGGGACAGCCAGGCGTCCCGCCGCCGCCGGTCGGCGGCGACCAGCCGGCGACCCTCGGCGCTGATCTCGACCAGCGCCTGCCGGCCGTCGGTCGGGTGCGGGGCGCGGTCGATCAGCCCCCGCTCCCCGAGCACGCCGAGCACCCGCGTCATCGACGGCGGCTGCACCTTCTCGTGCGCCGCCAGCTCGCCCGGGGTCATCGGCCCGTGGCGGTCGAGAGATGCCAGCGCCGCCAGCTGCGTCAGGGTGAGCGAGGTCTCCGCGCGTTCCGTCCGCAGCCGGCGCGCCAGCCGCATGACCGCGATCCGCAACGCACTGGCGATGGCCAGATCGGAAGCGTTGGCGGACACATCGTTAGCCTAACTCAGTAGCCTTGCTAACGACTAGTGAGTTTTCACTTCACCCCGAGTGCCTGCTCGATCGGGCCGATGGCGAAGTACGCCGCGAAGAACAGCGACACGATCCAGAGCAGGATCCCCGGCTCGCGCCACTGGCCGCGGGCCGTCTTGATCAGCACGTAGGTGATGAAGCCCGCGCCGATGCCGTTGGTGATCGAGTAGGTGAACGGCATCAGCACGATCGTGAAGAACGCCGGGAAAGCGAGCTCCCACCGCGTCCAGTCGATGTGCCGCACCTGGGTCATCATCATGAACCCGACGGCCACCAGCGCGGGGGTCGCCGCCTGCTGCGGCACGATCGTCGCCAGCGGCGTCAGGAACAGCACGCCCGCGAACAGCGCCGCGGTGACCAGGTTCGCGAAGCCGGTGCGCGCGCCCTCGCCGACGCCCGCCGACGACTCGATGAACGCGGTGTTGGACGATGCCGAGAACGACCCGCCCGCGACCGCCGCGAGGCCGTCGATGAACAGCACCCGGCCGATGCGCGGCGGGCGGCCGCGCTCGTCGAGGAGACCGGCCTGGGCCGAGATGCCGACGATCGTGCCCATCGCGTCGAAGAAGTCCGACAGGATCAGCGTGAACATGAAGACCAGCGCGGTCACGGCACCGGCCTGCGACCATGCCCCGGCGACGTCGAAGTGGCCGATCAGGCCGAAGTCGGGTGAGGAGACCGGGTCCTTCGGCAGCGCTGGGACGATGAGGCCCCACGACTTCGACGGGATGTCGGCCACCGCGTTGATCACGATCGCCAGCGCCGTCGAGACGATGATGCTGATCAGGATGGCGCCCGGCACCCGGCGGACAAGCAGGACGAACGTCAGCAGCATGCCGATCACGAAGACGAGGACCGGCCAGCCGCTGAGGTGGCCGCCCTGGCCCATCTGCACCGGGGTCCCCTGCGCCGGCGTGACGAAGCCCGCGTCGACCAGGCCGATGAACGCGATGAACAGGCCGATGCCCACGCTGATCGCGTGCTTGAGGTCCATCGGGATGGCGTCCATGATCGCCTGCCGGAGGCCGGTGACGACCAGCACGACGATGCCGAGGCCTTCGAGGACGACGAGGCCCATGGCGCTCGACCACGACATCGTCGGGGCCAGCTGGAAGGCCACCACCCCGTTGAGCCCGAGGCCCGCGGCGATGGCGAGCGGCAGATTGCCGCCGACGCCCATGATCAGCGTCATGATGGCGGCGGCCAGGGCGGTGACGGTGACGAGCTGGGGCACCGACAGGTGGTGGCCGAACTTGTCGGTCGCGCCGGCCAGGATGATCGGGTTGAGGACGACGATGTAGGCCATCGTCCAGAAGGTCGCGAGGCCACCACGCATCTCGCGCTGCACGGTGGACCCGCGCTCACTGATCTGGAAGAACCGGTCGACCGGGTTCGTCGGTCGGCGCGACAGCGGCGTCGGGTCGATCGGTGCTTCCGTGGACGTGGACATGACGGAGTGACACTCCAGGCGGGCGGGGGGAAGAGCGGAAACGGGCGCAGCAAGAGTGCCAGATGCGTCCCGCCGTACGCTGGCGGTATGACGCAACCGACCGAGACCGCGCAGCGACCGGAGGCGTCGCGGCCCGGCGTGCAGCCGTTGCAGACCAACGACCTCGCCACGATCGCGGTCGGGATGGCGCTGTGGCTGGTCGCGATCGGCGTGCTCTACGGGCTGCGGGTGTCGGGCGCGGCCCACATCGCGATGTGGTGGATCTGGACCTGCGTCGCCGGGTTCGTCCTCGGCTTCTACGGGCTGTATTTCCTCTGGCGCAGATCTCAGCGCGCGAGGCGCTGACCCTCGCCTTCGCCGGCGGTCACGAGTGGCCCAGAGGTTCGCTGCTGTCGGCGTCGCTGACCGAGCCGTGCGAGTGCTCGGGCACGACGACCGGCACGACGTCGTAGGCGAAGTCGTCGACGAGCGGCTGGTCGCGGTCGTGCGTGGCCGGCATGCTGACAGCCTCGGAGTGTGCCCCGCAGCCGTGGTCGACCGAGACGACGCGCCCGTCGTCGGCCGCGAACGCGTTGGCACACACCCCGAATGCCTGCCGTAGCGCCCCGCTCAACGGCACGAAGAACCCACAGGTCGCGCAGTCCGAAGGTGCGGCCCGGGCGATCGGCGCCTCGGGACCGTGGTCCCCGGCGTACCACCGCTCGACCGCCTCGGTGCGGCCCTCGAAGGACAGCACCCGCACGCGGCCCAGGCCGACCTCGAACGCGACCTCCTGCTCGGCCCGGTCCTCGGAGGAGAACAGCATCGGCGTGAGCCGCTCGTCGTCGGCCGGCGTCGGCAGGAGATCGCCGACACCCAGGTCGCCGGGGCGCAGCCGGTCGCTCCACGGCACCCACGCGGGCGCGAGCAGCGCGTCGTCGCCGGGGAGGAGCACCACCTCGGCGACCGTGACCGTGCGGCCCCGCGCGGCGCGCATGACGCTGACGGCCCAGCGCCAGCCGCGGTAGGCACCGTTGCGGTTCGCGAAGTAGTGCGTCACCACGCGCTCGCCGTCGACGCTGCTGCCGAGGTAGTCACCGACCTCGTCGCAGCCGGCGTCCGCCTCGGCGGCCGCGCGCGCGAGGTCGACCGCGTCGCGGCACGCCGCGTCGGCTGCGGCCGATCTGGTGCGCGTCGGTGTGGTCACGAGAGAGAGTGTCTCTTACCGCACCAGCAGAGAGGGACGGATCCCCGCCATGGAGTCGCCCGGCGCCCAGACCGAGTCGCCGCACCGGCACGCGGCCCGGTCGGCGGCCCGGGGCGCCTCGCGCGGGGCGGCTCGGGTGCGGGCCGCGATCCGCTCCGGCGGGGCGGCGGAGAGCGGCCTCGACAAGCTGATCGAGCTGCACGCGGTCCACTCGGCCGGCGACGCACTCATCGCCGTCGGCCTGGCCGGCACGCTGTTCTTCAGCGTGCCCACCGGTGAGGCGCGGGGACGGGTCGCGCTCTACCTGCTGATCACGATGGCGCCGTTCGCGCTGGTGGCGCCCGTGGTCGGGCCGGTGCTCGACCGGTTCCGGCACGGCCGTCGCTACGCCATGGCGGCCACGATGTTCGGCCGCGCGGTGCTCGCCTACTTCATCGCCCGGGCGCTCGCCACCTCCACGCCGCTGGCGCTCTATCCGGCAGCGTTCGGGATCCTCGTGCTCTCCCGCGCCTACGGCATCAGTCGCAGCGCGGCCGTGCCTCGCGTGCTTCCCGCCGGCGCGACGCTCGTGCAGGCCAACGCCAAGCTGTCGCTGGCCGGCTCGATCGCCGCGGCCGTCGCCGCTCCGCTCGGCGCGGGCGTCGTCTGGGCGCTCAGCGGGGCATGGGGCCTGCGACTGGCGATGCTGGTCTTCCTCTTCGCCGGCTTCGTCGCGCTGCGGGTGCCCTCGAAGGTCAACTCCCGCGTCGGCGAGGCCCAGCTGGCCCGCAGACCGCTGTGGCCGGGCTTCGGGCGGCTGCTGCCCAGCCCCCGCACCGTCGGGCCGGCAGTTTCCGGCGTCCTGCGCTCCGCTGCCGCGCTGCGGGCACTCAACGGTTTCGTGATCCTCTTCGTGGCGTTCCTCGCCCGCGACGGCGGCCTGTCGGGCATCGGCGACAAGCTCACCCTCGGCCTGTTCGCGATCGCTCTCACGGGCGGCGGGCTTGCCGGCACCGCGCTGGGCGCGCGCATGCAGCTCGGCGCCCCGTTGCTGGTCTCGACCATCGTCGTCGCGACGTCGACGGCCGCCTGCCTGATCGCGGCGCTGTCGACCGGACTGGTCACCGTGCTCGTGCTGTCGGTGGTGAACGGCGCCGGCCAGTCACTGTCGAAGCTCTCCCTCGACGCGACGATCCAGGAACGCGTCGAGGAGGATGTCCGGACCTCGACGTTCGCCCGCTCCGACACCGTGTTGCAGCTGGCCTGGGTGCTCGGCGGCGGCATCGCGATCGCCCTGCCGTCACAGGGCACCGCGGGCTTCGCGCTGGCGAGCGTCGGGATGGTGCTCGCGCTGGTCGGCGCGTTGCGGCACTTCCGGCGACGGCCTGCACGCAGGGCGCTGACGAGCCGGCCGTCAGGCCTCTAGCTCCCGCGCGACGGCGTGGACGACCTCGGCGACCTTGCGGGCGGCCTGCCGGTCCGGGTAGCGGCCCTTGCGCAGCGCCGGCTGCACGCGGGCCTCGAGTACCTTGATCATGTCCTCGATCATGCCGTGCAACTCGTCGGCCGGACGGCGCGTCGCAGCGGCGAGCGAGGGCAACGGGTCGAGCACCCGCACCGACAGCGCCTGCTCGCCGCGGCGGCCCTCGGCGACGCCGAACTCCACGCGCTGACCACCGCGCAACGACTCCACGCCGGTCGGCAACGCGGACGAGTGCACGTAGACGTCACCGCCGTCGTCGCGGGTGAGGAAGCCGAAGCCCTTCTCCGCGTCGTACCACTTGACCTTGCCGCTGGGCACGCCTGACCTCGGTGACTCGTCGGACCGGAGAGCAAACGCCCAGCGTAGCCGCCGACAGGCGCCGCACCCAATCCGGTTATGGCGCCGTGGAGCGCGGGCAGGTGAGCGCTAGGAGCCCGATCGTCGAGGAAAGGGGCGTCCGGTGAACGACCAGCCGAAGGACCGTCGGAGTGTCGACGAGGCAGTGGGCGCCGATCACGAAGCCGTATCGGGCACGGTGCCCGGCCGTGACGGCGGGCCCCAGGACGAGCAGGACATGGCCGCGGCCGACGGGCTGACCGCGTCGAAGGAGACCGGCGAGGCCTACGACGAGATGCTCGAGCGCGGCGCCCGGCAGAAGGGCGAGGGCCGCACCCCCTGACCCCGGCGCTTAGCCTGACCCGGTGACCGACGAGGCCGCCGTGGCGCGTGACGACGACGCCGCGCTCGCGGCGGGCAAGCCTCCTGGCGCACCGCCGGCCGGCGCAGACCTCCGGTCCGTGCTCGGCGTGGTTTTCGCGGCAGTCGGGCTCGGCGCGCTGATCTGCGCGTTCGGCCCGTTCTTCTACCCGCTGGGCGGCGAACCGCTGTGGTTGGCCTCGACGGCGTTCCTGCTGCCCATCGGCGCCGCCCTGCTGATGTGGCCGGCTATGCGTGACGCTGCGCGGCCGCGGCTTCGAGGCCGAGACGGCGCACCGACTCCTCCCGCATCTTGAACTTCTGGATCTTGCCGGTCACCGTCATCGGGAACTCGTCGACGAACAGGACGTAGCGCGGCACCTTGTAGTGCGCGAGCCGCCCGCGGCAGTGCTCCCGCACCTCCTCGTCGGTGACCGACTGGCCCTCCTTCAGCGTCACCCAGGCGCACAGCTCCTCGCCGTAACGCTCGTCCGGGACGCCGATCACCTGTACGTCGGCGATCGCCGGGTGGGTGTAGAGGAACTCCTCGATCTCGCGCGGGTAGACGTTCTCGCCGCCCCGGATGACCATGTCCTTGATGCGCCCCACGATGTTGACGTAGCCCTCCGCGTCGATCGTCGCCAGATCGCCGGTGTGCATCCAGCGCCCGGCGTCGATCGCCTCGCCGGTGCGCTCCGGGTCGTCCCAGTAGCCGAGCATCACCGAGTAACCGCGGGTGCACAGCTCCCCCGGCTCGCCGATCGGCGTCGGCCGCCCGCTGTCCGGGTCGACGATCTTCACCTCGACGTGGGGGTGCACCCGCCCGACGGTCGACACCCGCCGCTCGAGGTCGTCGTCGGCGCGCGTCTGCGTCGACACCGGCGAGGTCTCGGTCATGCCGTAGGCGATCGTGACCTCCGCCATGTGCATGTCGGAGACGGCGCGCTTCATGACCTCGACCGGGCACGGGGAGCCGGCCATGATGCCGGTGCGCAGCGACGTGAGGTCGTAGGAGCCGAAGTCCGGCAGCGCCAGCTCGGCGATGAACATCGTCGGTACGCCGTACAGCGACGTGCAGCGCTCCTCCTGCACCGCGGCCAGCGTTGCGACCGGCTCGAACGCCGGCGCCGGCACCACCATGCACGCGCCGTGGGTGGTGGCCGCGAGGTTGCCCAGCACCATGCCGAAGCAGTGGTAGAAGGGCACCGGGATGCAGATCCGGTCGGCCTCGCTGTAGCCGCACATCTCACCGGTGAAGAAGCCGTTGTTGAGGATGTTGTGGTGCGACAGCGTCGCGCCCTTCGGGTAGCCGGTGGTGCCCGACGTGTACTGGATGTTGATCGGGTCGTCGAAGGCCAGCGTCGCCATCCGCTGCCTCACCGCGCCGGCCGGGACCGCCTGCCCGGCCGTCAGCAGCGCGTCCCACGACCCGGTGCCGAGGAACACCGTCTGCTCGAGCGCCGGCGCGTCCGCCCGCACCGACTCGATCATCGCGACGTAGTCGCTGGTCTTGAACTCCGTGGCGCTGACCAGCAACCGGATCCCCGACTGCCTCAGCGCATAGGCCAGCTCGTGCGTGCGGTAGGCCGGGTTGATGTTGACCAGGATCGCGCCGATCTTCGCCGTGGCGTACTGCACCAGGACCCACTCCGCGCAGTTCGGCGCCCAGATGCCGACCCGGTCCCCCTTCTCGATGCCGGCGGCGAGCAGCCCGCGGGCGACGTCGTCGACGCGCTCGTCGAGCTCGCGATACGTCCACCGCACGTCCTGGTGGCGTACGACGAGGGCGTCGCGGTCGCCGGACCGCTCGACGATGCGCGCGAGGTTGTCGCCGATCGTCTCGCCGAGCAGCGGGGTCGTGGACGTGCCGGATGCGTAGGACAGAGGGGCCATGGCTGCATCGTGGCGCGGGCGCACGCTGGGCGCCAGCCGCCGGCCGCCGTAGCCTGTACAGGTGGCCGAGCCCACCCTGATCTTCGACGGCGACTGCGGCTTCTGCACGACCTCGGCCCGCGCCGCCGCCCGGCTGCCCACCCGGGCCCGCATCGCGGCCTACCAGGATCTCGACCTCGCGCGGTTCTCGCTGTCGGCGGAGGAGTGTTCGGCCGCGGTGCAGTACGTCGACGCCTCCGGCGCCGTCTACGCGGGTCACCACGCGGTGGCCGCGTTGCTGCACGACTGCGGCGGACCGTGGCGGTTGCTGGCCTGGCCGCTGCGACGCCAGGTGCTCGACCCGCTGTGGAACGCCGTCTACCGATGGGTGGCCGACCACCGCAGCTCGCTGCCCGGGGGCACTCCCGCGTGCGCCGTACCGCGACGCGACGACGCCGCCTGAGGCCCGACCGGCACGCCTGCTCATGACGAGGGGCGGCCCCGCCGCAGCGGGACCGCCCCTGTCGTGAAGGAGGACTGTCAGAAGTCCATGTCGCCCATGCCACCGCCGGCGCCGGGCATGGCCGGTGCGGCCTTCTCCGGCTTGTCGGCGATGACCGCCTCGGTGGTGAGGAACAGCGCCGCGATCGACGCGGCATTCTGCAGCGCCGAGCGGGTGACCTTGGCCGGGTCGATGATCCCGGTCTTGATCATGTCGACGTACTCACCGGTCGCGGCGTTGAGGCCGTTGCCGACCTCCAGGCCGCGCACCCGCTCGACCACGACGCCGCCCTCGAGACCGGCGTTGACCGCGATCTGCTTGAGCGGCGCCTCCAGCGCGAGCTGGACGATCTTGGCGCCGGTCAGCTCGTCGCCCTCGAGGTCGAGCTTCTCGAACGCGGTGTTGCTGGCGTGCAGCAGAGCCACGCCGCCACCGGCGACGATGCCCTCCTCGACCGCAGCCTTCGCGTTGGAGACGGCGTCCTCGATGCGGTGCTTCTTCTCCTTGAGCTCCACCTCGGTGGCCGCGCCGACCTTGATGACCGCGACGCCGCCGGCCAACTTGGCCAGCCGCTCCTGCAGCTTCTCGCGGTCGTAGTCGGAGTCGCTCTTCTCGATCTCGGCCTTGATCTGGTTGACCCGGCCGGCGATCTGCTCCGGGTCACCGGCGCCCTCGACCATCGTCGTCTCGTCCTTGGTGACGACGATCTTGCGAGCCCGGCCGAGCAGGTCGAGGGTGGCGTTCTCGAGCTTGAGGCCGACCTCCTCGCTGATGACCTGGCCGCCGGTCAGGATCGCCATGTCCTGCAGCATCGCCTTGCGGCGGTCGCCGAAGCCGGGAGCCTTGACGGCGACCGACTTGAACGTGCCGCGGATCTTGTTGACGACCAGCGTCGCGAGGGCCTCGCCCTCGACGTCCTCGGCGATGATGACGAGCGGCTTGCCGCCCTGCATGACCTTCTCGAGCACGGGCAGCAGGTCCTTGACCGCGCTGACCTTGCCGTTGATGAGCAGCACGTAGGGGTCGTCGAGGACGGCCTCCATGCGCTCGGCGTCGGTCACGAAGTAGGGCGAGATGTAGCCCTTGTCGAAGCGCATGCCCTCGACGAGCTCGAGCTCGAGACCGAAGGTGTTGCTCTCCTCGACGGTGATGACGCCTTCCTTGCCGACCTTGTCCATCGCCTCGGCGATCATCTCGCCGATGGCGGGGTCGCCGGCCGAGATCGAGGCCGTGGAGGCGATCTGCTCCTTGGTCTCGACGTCCTTGGCCTGCTTGGACAGGTCCTCGCTGACGCGCTCGACCGCGGCCTCGATGCCGCGCTTCAGCGACATCGGGTTGGCGCCGGCGGCGACGTTGCGCAGGCCCTCGCGGACCAGTGCCTGGGCGAGGATGGTCGCGGTGGTGGTGCCGTCACCGGCGACGTCGTTGGTCTTCTTGGCAACTTCCTTGACGAGCTCGGCCCCGATCTTTTCCCAGGGGTCCTCGAGCTCGATCTCCTTGGCGATGCTCACGCCGTCATTGGTGATGGTGGGTGCGCCCCACTTCTTGTCCAGGACGACGTTGCGGCCCTTGGGGCCCAGCGTCACCTTGACGGCGTCGGCCAGCGTGTTCATGCCACGCTCGAGGCCGCGCCGGGCCTCCTCGTTGAAGGAGATGATCTTCGCCATGCGAACTTCCTCCCGCTGTCCGGATGCAGTGACCGGAGAACGGCGCCCGCGACGGCAGGCCGCTGGGCCGGATCGTCAGGTGGACGCCCCGCCCGAGAGGCCTCACCGGCCCCGGTCTGTCACTCTTGGCTTGCGAGTGCTAATCCATGTTTAGCACTCACCCGCCGAGAGTGCAAGGCGGGGCGGAGGGCCGCCGGGGGTAGCCGAAAGCCTGGCCTCAGCTCCCGCTGACGCGCCCCCCGAGGCCGACCCGCGGCACCCGTTCGTCCGATCGAGTGGCGTCGAGGAACACCTGCGTGATGCGCGGCCAGCGCTCGTTGATCTCGTGGTCGATGCAGGTGCTGATCTCCTCGACCCGGTCGGAGTCGAGGCCCTGGTCGAGGTCGATCCGCGCGGCCAGCAGCACCTGGTCAGCACCCATCCGCATCGTCAGTAGGTCGACGACCTCGTCGACACCGTCGTACCGGGTGAGGAACTCCTCCAGCTCGTCGCGCAGTTCGGGCTCCACGGCCTCGCCGATCAGCATGTCCTTGACGTCGTGGCCGAGCAGGTATGCCGTCACCACGAGCAGCAGCGCGATCAGGGCCGCCGCGACGCCTTCCCACCAGCCCTGGCCGGTCGCCTGGTGCAACGCGATGCCACCGAAGGCGAAGAGGATGCCGACCAGCGCGGCGGTGTCCTCGCTGGCGACCGTCTTCACACTGGGATCACTGGACTTGCGCACGTGCTCCAGCGGCGTACGGCCGGCTTTTCGTGCCTCGGCGCGGACCTGGCGTACGGCGCGCGCCCACGAGGTCCCCTCCGCGGCGCCGGCGATCGCGAGCGCGACGTAGGCGATGAGGAAGTAGTGGCCGCCCACGGTCTCGTGACCCGTGAATGCCTGGTAGGCCTCGATCGTCGAGAACCCGGCGCCGGCGACGAAGATGCCGACCGCCGCGAGCAGCGACCAGAAGAAGCGTTCCTTGCCGTAGCCGAACGGGTGGCGGGCGTCGGCCGGCCGGCTGCTCTTCTTCAACGAGGTCAGCAGAAAGCCTTCGTTGAGGGTGTCGGCGACCGAGTGGACGCCCTCGGCGAACAGCGCCGACGAACCGGTCAGCAGGGCGGCCACGAACTTGACCGCGGCGATCAGCGCGTTGGCGCCGAGCGCGATCAGCACCGTGCGGGTGCTCTGGCTGGCGGTCTTCTCCGGGGGCACGGTCCGGTCCTTCCGCAGGGTCCGCACGGCTCCTACCCGACGGGGCGTCGCCGGCAACCCGGTACGATCCCCGGTCGTGCCAGGGCAGCCCGGGCCGCGGTCCTCGACGCAGGCACCGATCGTGGTCGCGTCCAACCGAGGCCCGCTGTCGTTCGTCACGGGCGAGGACGGCCGCACCACCTTGCGGCACGCCGCCGGTGGCCTGGTCTCCGGACTCAGCGGCGCGGTCGAGGGCGATGCACTGCTGTGGGTCTGCGCGGCGCTCGGCAGCGCCGACCGGCACGCGGCCCGGCAGGCGCCCGGCGGCCGGCTCGACCTGGCCGGTCACGAGACCGGCGGCACCGGCGTACGCATGCTCGACATCGACGAGACGACATTCCACCGCGCCTACAACGCAGTCGCCAACTCCACGCTCTGGTTCGTCAACCACCTGCTGTTCGACCCGGCGCTGTCGCCGTCGTTCGACGCGCGGTTCACGCGGGAGTGGCAGAGCTACGTCGACTACAACGCGGCGTTCGCCGACGCGCTCGCGCAGGACGCCGCCCCGGGCGGCAAGGTGCTCGTGCAGGACTACCACCTGACGCTGGTGCCGGCGATGCTGCGCGAGCGCCGCCCGGACGTCCGCATCGCGCACTTCATGCACACGCCGTGGGCGGATCCCGGCTACTTCTCCCTGCTGCCCGACCGGGTCGCCGCCGAGGTGCTGCAAGGGATCCTCGGCGGTACGTCGGCAGGCTTCCTGTCCCCGCGGTGGGCCGCCGCGTTCGTCGCCTGCTGCGAGGCGGTGCTCGGCGCGCGCGTCGACCGGGCGGCCGGCACGGTGACGCACGACGGGCGTACGACGGCGGTGCGCGTGCACCCGCTCGGGATCGACGCGGCCGGGCTGCGGGCGCGGGCGGCGCAGCCCGACGTCGAGGATCGCTGCCACACGCTGGCCGAGCAGGTCGGCGACCGGCGGCTCCTGCTGCGCATCGACCGGACGGAGTTGTCGAAGAACATCGTGCGCGGACTCGAGGCCTACCGCGAGCTGCTGCGCACCGAGCCGTCGTGGTGCGGGCGCGTGGTGCACGCCGTCTTCGCCTACCCGTCCCGGCACGACCTGCCGGTCTACCGGGAGTACACCGCGCGGGTCCTGCGGGTCGCGCAGGAGATCGAGGACGAGTTCGGCACGCCCTCGTGGGCGCCGGTGCTGCTCGAGGTCAACGACGACTTCGCCCGGTCGCTCGCGGCATACCGCAACGCCGACGCCCTGGTGGTCAACCCGATCCGCGACGGCATGAACCTCGTGGCCAAGGAGGGACCGGTCCTCTCCGACCGCGGCATGGCGCTGGTGCTCTCGCGGGAGGCCGGCGCGGCCGACGTGCTCGGCGAGGATGCGCTCGTCGTCAACCCCTACGACGTGTCGGCCACCGCCGCCGCGATGCACGAGGCGCTCTCGATGCCCGAGGACGAGCGGGCGCGGCGGTGCGACCGGCTCGCCGCCGCGGCCTGCGCGACGCCGCCGCGGCAGTGGATCGCCGACCAGCTCGCCGGACTCGACGCCTGAGCCTCAGTCGCCGATGGCGGCGGCCAGCGCGAGTAGGAACTGCACGACGGCGGCAGGGCCGTCGAGCACCAGGTCGGCCCGCTCGCGCAGCGCCTCGACCTCCTCGGAGGAGCTGCACACGGTCACCCCGGGGACGCCGTCACGGCGCAGCGCCTCGATCGCGTCGTAGGCCGGCAGGTCTCCAAGGTCGTCGCCGACGAAGACCACCGCGGCGGCCGCCCGCTCCTCGACGAGCGCGCGCAGCGCCCCGCCCTTGTCGATCCCCGGTGGGCGCAGCTCGAGCACGAAACGCCCGGGGACCAGCTCGAGGCCGCAGTCGGTGGCGAGCCGGGCGAGCGGCTGCCGCAGCCGCGCCAACGCTCCGGCCGGGTCGAGGGCCTGCCTGGTGTGTACGACGAGCGAGTGGTGCTTGTCCTCGACCGTGACGCCCGCCGGTGCGGCGACGAGGAGGTCGGGCAGCCGGTCTCGGGCGACCTGCACGCCGGGCGCCGGCGGCGGCCCGGTCAGCGCACCGTCGGCCCAGCGCTGCAGCCCGTAGTGGCCCAGCACGACGAGCCGCGCCACGTCGCGCAGCCCGCCGAGCTCGACGACGACCTCGGCGGGTCGGCCGGTGACGACGGCGACGGTGCCGACCCGGTGCGCGAGCACCCGCAGCGCGTCGATCGCGCCGTCGGCGGGGCGAGCGTCCTCGGGGCGGGGGACGATCGGCGCGAGGGTCCCGTCGAAGTCGACCGCGACGACCCCACGGGCGGGCTCGGCGAGCAGCGCCGTGAGGCCGGAGCGACCGGCGGGCGTGGCGGGCTCGGGGAGCATCACCCGGGCGACGCTACCCGGCTGCCGGGCAGCGCTATCGCGGGAACTCGCGGGTGACCACGACCGTGAGGCCGGCCCCGGGCAGGCCGGCGAACCGGGGCAGTACGCGGGCGATCGCGGGGAACTGCGCGGCCAGCGCTCGGGCGACCGGCTCCTGGCCCGGGTCGTAGTAGACGGTGGTCTCGGGGATGCGGCCGGTGAAGTTGCCGACCGTCGCGACGGTCCAGCCACCGGCCCGGAACCGCGCTGCCGCGTCGGCCGCGAGCCCGGACTCGGTCGAGTTGTTGAGAACGGTCAGCGGCGCGCGCAGCGGCCCCGCGGATGCCGGAGCAGGCGTCGTCGCAGTGGGAGAAACCGCGGCGGTCGGGGCGGCGCTCGGCGTGCGGACGGAGGGCCGCGAGGTCGGCGCGGCCGACGGCGACGGGCTGTCGACACCCTCGGCCAGCGAGGTCGAGGGCGGCTGCACCGCGGGACCGCTGCCGCCGAGGTCGGGCTTGCCGTTGAGCAGGACGAGCACGCCGATGAAGGCGCCGACCGCGACGAGTGCGGTCACCGGTCCGATCGCCGACCGGAGCAACGCGCGCAGCGTCCAGCGCGCGCGGTGCGACCCGCTCACGGGCAGGGGGTCAGGCCTCGAGGCCCAGCCGCCGCGCCGAGCGGGCGCGCTGGCGCGCGGCGCGCAACCGGCGCAGCCGCTTGACGAGCATCGGGTCGAACTCCAGCGCCGCCGGCCGGTCGATCAACGCGTTGAGCACCTGGTAGTAGCGGGTGGCCGACATGTCGAAAAGGTCGCGGACGGCCTGCTCCTTGGCTCCGGCGTACTTCCACCACTGCCGCTCGAACGCGAGGATCTCCTGGTCGCGCTCCGACAGCCGCCCGCCGGTAGGGGTGTCCGCAGCCTCGGCGACGTCCATGAGCCCTCCTTCGTGCGCGCTGAATGACACGCTTGTCATTCTGACACGGACGTCCGACGAAACCCAGGCTTTGCCGGTCCCCGGCGCGGTCCACTGCCGGCGCCGACCTCGCCGGTCAGGGATAAAGGCCGCGAATCCGGTGCGCTTCGGCGACCCGCCCGACCGCGATGACCTGCGCCGCGGTGCGCAGGGACAGGCGTCGTTCGGCGGCGAGGGAGGCCACCTCGGCGTAGGCGCGCTGCATGATGTCCTGCAACCGGTCGTTGACCTCGCCCTCGGACCACCAGTAGGACTGCTGGTCCTGGACCCACTCGAAGTAGGAGACGGCGACGCCGCCGGCGTTGGCGAGCACGTCGGGCACGACGACGATCCCCTTGTCGGCGAGCACCTTGTCGGCGGCCGGCGTCGTCGGTCCGTTGGCCCCCTCGACCACGAAGCGCGCGCGGACGTCGGCGGCGTTGCCGGAGTGGATCACGCCGTTGAGCGCGGCCGGCATCAGAACGTCGACGTCCAGCGCGAGCAGCTCGTCGTTGGTGATCGGCTCCGTGCCGGGATAGCCCACGACCGTCCGACCGCCCTCGCGGACGTGCGCCAGGATGGCCGCGGTGTCGAGGCCCGCCGGGTTGTAGATGCCGCCCTCGACGTCGGAGACGGCGACGACCCGGAACCCGGCGTCGCGGAGGAAGACGGCGGCCAGCCCGCCGACCTTGCCGAAGCCCTGCACCGCGACGGTCATTCCGTCCGAATCGACGCCATGACCGGCGAGCGCGGCGCAGGTCGTGAACACCAATCCCCGGCTGGTCGCGCTGCCCCGGCCGAGCGAGCCGCCGACCGAGACGGGCTTGCCGGTCACCACCGCCGTGACCGTGTGGCCGACGTTGACGGAGTAGGTGTCCATCATCCAGGCCATCGTCTGCTCGTCGGTGCCGACGTCGGGTGCCGGGATATCCACCGCCGGACCGATGAGCGGCAAGATCTCGCTGGTGTAGCGGCGGGTCACCCGCTCGAGCTCGGTCTGCGAGTAGTCGCGCGGGTCGATGGTGACGCCGCCCTTGGCACCGCCGTAGGGCACGCCGATCAGCGCGCACTTCCACGTCATCCACATCGCGAGCGCGCGGACCTCGTCGAGGTCGGTCGCCGGGTGGTAGCGCACGCCGCCCTTGGCCGGCCCGCGGGAGAAGTTGTGCTGCACGCGGTAGCCGCGCACCACCTCGACGTGCCCGTCGTCACGCCGCAGCGGCACGCTGACGGTCAGCTCACGGCGGGGCGTCGCCAGCACGGCGTGCAGCCCGTCGTCCAGGCCGAGCTGCCGGGCAGCATCCGCGAGCTGGATCTGCGCCGACTCCCACGCCGACTCCGCGACCACGCGGGCAGCGTAGGTCAGCGACCGTCGTGTGGAGCCCAACCGCCGTTCGTGTCGGTGTAGGCGATCCACGCGTCGGTCGCGCCGGCCCGCTGCAGGGCCGCCTGGAGCAGCGCGCCCTCGCGGCCGGACCGCGGCACCGCGAAGGCTCCTGCCGACGCGCCGCACCGGCCGGCCGCCGCCGCCACCGCCACCGCGGGGGCGAGGACGGTCCACCCACTGCCGGACCGGCAGGCGACGGCGTGCCGGCCGCTGCAGGGCACCGCCACGAACCTCCCGTCGGAAGCCCGGGCGACGGCGCAGGCACCGGCGGCGCTCGGCTCGTCCTGCGCCCACGACCAGATCGAGCCCGCGAGCCGGGAGTCGTCCGGGAGCAGCTGGTCGAACCCGACGAGGTTGACGCCGCAGCGCGCCATGTGCGCGGCCATCGGCGCGTCGATGTGGTCCCCGTCGGGCGTCGCGAGCGCGGACACGAACGTCGAGTCCTCGTAGTAGCGGACGAACGTGCGGCCGTAGTGCTGCTGCGCCTGCGGGCCGTCGCAGGCCGGGAAGTCGGCGTACGACGACGTCGTCTGCTCGAACTTGCCGGCGTCGTTGAAGACGAGGTCGTTCCAGCTGCTGGTCGTGGCGCCGTCCTCGCAGGTGCTCCAGACGACGACTCGCTTGCCCGCTGCCAGCACCTGCGCCCGGGTGAGCGCCAGGTCGAGCGGGCGGCAGACCCCGGCGCGGTCGCCGGCGGACGGGTCGTCGGAGCTGCGGTAGACGAGGCTGCCGAACGCGTGCTCCACGACCTGCGCGGCGGCCTCGTGACCGGCGTGGTTCTGGAGGTCGTCGTCGACGTAGAGGAACAGGACCTCGCCCGGGTGCCGCTGCACCCAGTCGGCGACCGGCGCCAGCCCCTGCGCGAGCGTGCCCTCGATCGTGCAGCCGTAGCCGCCCGACTCCGCGTGGCAGAGCCGCACCTCGTCCTGCCCGGTGTGCGGGTCGAGCGCCCAGTGGGCGTCGACCTCCAGCGAGCGCATGTCCGAGTCGAGCTGGTCGACCATCGACAGCTGCTGGTTGGAGTCGAGCTGCGACAGCCCGGGCGGCGGATCGTTGGGGCCGTCGGGCACGGCGTTGAACGAGTTGTGGGTGCCCAGCCACTGGGCCTCTCGGAACGGCAGGTCGTCGCCGAGCGCCCGCTGCAGCACGAGCGCCCGGTGTACCCAGGTGCTCTGGTAGGCCGCCACCTCGCGGCGCTCGACCGGCGGCGCGAACGGCGTGACGCAGGCGGCGTCGTCCTGCAGCAGCCGCCGGCACAGCGCCGAGGCGTCCTGGCCGAACTTCTCGAACCCGCGGCAGGCCGCGGCGACGTTCGACACCTGGGCGGGCGCCTGCGCGTAGCACTGCTGGTACGACGGCAGCGGGTCGGGCACCGGCGCGTCAGCGGGGCGGTCCGCGGCGCGGGCGGCCAGCGGGGTGGCGAGGACGAGGGCGGCTACCGTCAGCCGGAGCGCGCGGAGCCGGGCGGCGTTCACGCGCGTGAGTTCGACGTCGCGGGCCTCCTCTCCTGCGCCGGTGGGGCCCAGTGGCTAGGGTGCCCCGCAGCGACGGCGAGGAGGGCCTGATGGCGGAGATCCACGGCACGTGCGACGAGCGGTTCACCGGAGTCCGCGACGTGCTGGCCGACAACCTCGACACGGGTCTCGACGTCGGGGCCAGCGTGTCCGTCGTGCTCGACGGCAAGCCGGTCGTCGACGTCTGGGGCGGCGTGGCCGACGCCGAGACCGGCGCCCCTTGGGAGCGCGACACGATCATCAACGTCTGGTCGACCACGAAGACCATGACGTTCCTCTGCGCGCTGATGCTCGCGGACCGCGGCGAGCTCGACCTCTACGCGCCGGTCGCCCGCTACTGGCCGGAGTTCGCCGCCGGCGGCAAGGAGGGCGTCGAGGTCCGGCATCTGATGGCGCACACGGCGGGGCTCTCGGGCTGGTCGCCGGCCATCACGCTGACCGACCTCTACGACTGGGAGAAGGCGACGTCGGTGCTCGCCGCCCAGGAGCCGTGGTGGGAGCCGGGGACGGCGTCGGGCTATCACGCGGTGACCCAGGGCTTCCTGATCGGCGAGGTCGTCCGGCGCATCACCGGGCAGTCGCTCGGCACGTTCTTCGCGAAGGAGGTCGCCGAGCCGCTGGGCGCCGACTTCCACATCGGCCTGCCCGCCGCGCACGACGCGCGGGTAGCCCGGCTGGTCACGCCGCCCGACAACCTGGGCGACGCAGCCGCCGAGGACTCCATCGCACACCGCACGTTCGCCAGCGCGCCGTTCGGCGCCGAGGTCGCCTGGACCACCGACTGGCGGCGGGCGGAGATCCCCGCCGCCAACGGCCACGGCAACGCCCGGTCGGTGGCCCGCATCCAGGCGGTGCTGGCCTGCGGGGGCGAGATCGACGGCGTGCGGCTGCTGTCCGCGGCCGGCTGCGAGCGCGTCTTCGACGAGCAGATCCACGGCACCGACCTCGTGCTCGGCGTCCCGCTGCGCTTCGGCATGGGCTACGGCCTGAACTCGGAGGAGCTGCCGCTGAGCCCGAACCCGCGCACCTGCTTCTGGGGCGGTTACGGCGGATCGATCATCGTCATCGACCTCGACGCCCGCATGACGGTCTGCTACGTCATGAACCGCATGGAGAGCGGACTGGTCGGCGACATGCGAGGAGCCAGCGTGGTCTTCGCCGCCTACGCAGGGCTGGCCGCGGGCTGACGGCTCCACCCGGCGACGTACGCCGGGAGCGCCGCGTCACCGCCGTCGGCGAGCGGCTCGCCGCTGGCGAGCCGCAGCGGCAGCACGCCGGCCCACACCGGAAGCGCGAGGTCCTCGGCGTCGTCCTTGGGCCCGCCGGTGCGCACCTTCGCCGACGCCTCGGTCAGCGGGACGGCCCAGACGCCGGTCTCCCGCAACTCGGCCGCGGTCGGCGGGCGTACGTCGTCCCAACGGCCGCGCGCGACGTGCTCGACGACGACCCGCAGCGCCGCGGTCTTCTCCACCGGGTCGGTGATCTCCTCGGCCCGGCCGTGGACGACGACCGAGCGGTAGTTGACGGAGTGGTGAAAGGCCGACCGCGCCAGCACCAGCCCGTCGATCAGCGTCACGGTGACGCAGACCGTGTCGTCGCGGCGCAGGTCACGGAAGACGCCGGCGGCCTTCGATCCGTGCAGCAGCAGCCGGTCGCCGTCACGGGCGTGCAGGGTGGGGATCACGACCGGCCGGCCCTCGCGCACGACGGCGACGTGGCAGACCAGTGCCTCGTCGAGGATCGGCGCGATCGTCGCCTCGTCGTAGGCCGCCCGTTCGGGCAGCCGGCGGACCCGCAACGGGGCTGGGACGGAGCGCGACGGCATGCCTCAACCCTAGGCAACCGAGCCCGGTGAGCCGAGCGGTTTTCCGCCCGGTGCACCACTCCTAGAGGCGGTAGTCGCGCCAGGCCACCGGCGGCTTGCCCCCGGACTGCTCCACGAACTGGTCCAGGAACCACCGGCGGAACCGCACGACCTCGGGCGTGCTCGCCATCGTCAGCAGGTGCTCGCCCGAGCGACAGAAGGCGTCGGCCTCGTCGAAGAGCTCGCCGAGGTGGCGGGCCGCGGGGGCGACCTCGGCCGGCACCCGGTAGGTCAGGTCGACCGTCTGCTCGCCTCGCTCGAGCGCCTCGTCGCGCTTGCGGTCGGTCTCGAGGGTCATCTGGGTGTACTGGTCGCCCAGCTCCTCGATGAGGGCGAGCAGCCGCCGGGGCACGTCGTGGTCCTCGGACAGGAGGATGAGCGAGAACTCCCGCATCAGCGCGTCGGAGTGCTCCTGCGCCCGCTGGAAGACGGGTATCGGGAACCCGATGAGGTGGACGTCGACGAGCCCGAGGTCGCTGCCCGCGCTCACGCGACCGCCCTCACAGCGGCTCGACGTGGTCGAAGTCGAAGGACATCTCCTGCTCCAGTCCGGACGGGTGCATCGTCGAGATCGTGAACCACATGGCCTTGCCGCTCGCGGTCGCGCGCACGCCCCAGTCGGTGGCCACGCAGTCGAGCATGTGCAGCCCCCGGCCGGTGGCCGCCTCGGGAGAGTAGCGGCGAGCGCGGGGCACGGCGCGGCTCGCGTCGTGCACCTCGACGCGAAGCTCGTCGTGATCGACGACCAGCGTGACGTCGATCTCCGATCGAGCGTGCAGCAGCGCGTTGGTGACAAGCTCGCTGACCAGCAGGGTCGCCGGCTCGACGAGCCCGGGCAGGCCCCAGTCTCGCAGGGTCTCGGCCACGAACCGTCTCGCGTCGCCGGCACTTTCCGGGCGCGCGAAAAACGGCTGACGGGCTTTCACGCTGGGGGGTTACCCAGGATGCCGACCGGCATTCGGGGCCGTTCAGAACAGTGGGGACTGCACCGGCTGGCGGTCGAGGAGGTACGGGCCGTTGTTCGCGACGCTGTTCACCGCGGGCGAAACCGGACACACGTCCAGTCCCAGCGCCGTGGCCGGCACCAGGGTGTCGACCGGCGCCCCGGCCGCGGTCAGCCACCGCTCCCGCCCCTCCGGTGGCACCGCCATCGGTGTGCGGTCGTGCAGCCGGGCGGCCTCGCCGGTGGCCGGCCCGGTGAGCACCACGACCAGCAGACCGTCGCCGCGCCGGAAGTAGAGGCCGGCCATCACGAGGAGCCCGCCGTCGGCCGGGGACAGGAACCACGGCTGCCGGGCCGCGCCGCTCCCGGACCACTCGTAGTAGCCGTCGGCGGGGAGCAGGCACCGGCGTTCGGCGTACGCCGAGGAGAAGGCAGGCCGCTCCGCCGCCGACTCCACCCGGGCGTTGATGACCAGCCGGGTGCCGTCGCCCACCTGCACCGGCAGACCCCAGGTGGCCGCGGTCAGCGTCCGGCCGAGGACGGCCGGGACCGTCGCCGTCGGCGCGACGTTGTAGTCGGGCCGGTGGTCGGCGCGCAGCACCTCGTCGACGTCGGCGACCCCCAGCTCCTCGGCGATGAGGTCAACCGTGCGCGCCGAGACGTAGCGGCCGCACACGTCAGCTGCCGGCGCTCTCCGCCTGCGCGAGCCACTCCCGCTGGGTGGTCAGGGACGCCTCGGCCTCGCGCGCCTCGGCCTCCTTGCCCTCCCGGCGCAGCCGCGCGACCCGGCCCTCGAGCTTGGTGACCGACTCGCGCAGCCGGATGACCAGCGGCGAGCTCTCGGCGACGGGCCGGCGCCAGCGCGCGTCGGCCGCGGCCCGCACCCGGTCCTCGACGGCGGACATCCGCCGGTCGAGCGGGGTCAGCGCCTCGCGAGGCACGCGCGGCGCCTTGTCCCAACGCTCATGGATATGGCGAAGCCGCCGCTGCGCCGCCACCGGATCGGCCGTGTCGATGGCCTCCGCCTCGACCACCAGCGCCTCGCGGACCTCGAGCCCGGCCCGGCTCTCGGCGTCACGCTCCGCGAAGTGCTCGGCGCGGCGGCTGAAGAAGGCGTCCTGCGCGGCGCGGAACCGGGCCCACAGCGCGTCGTCGGCGGCCTTTCCGGCGCGGCCGGCGGCCTTCCACTGGCTCATCAGCTCGCGGTAGCGCGCGGACGTCGGCCCCCACTCGGTCGAGTCGGCGAGCGACTCCGCCTGCGCGACCAGCTGCTCCTTCGTCGCCTGCGCCGACTTGCGCTGCTCGTCGAGCGTGGCGAAGTGCGCCCCGCGGCGCCGGCCGAACTCATCGCGGGCGGCCGCGAACCGCCGCCACAGCTCCTGGTCGACCTTGCGGTCGACGCCGCGGATCTCCCGCCACTCGCCGACGATGTCGCGCAGCCGGTCTCCCGCCCGCTTCCAGTCGGTGCTCGCCGCCAGCGCCTCGGCCTCCTCGACCAGGGTCCGCTTGGCCTGCTCCGCCCGGTCGCTGGCTGCGGCCCGCTCGGCCTGCTGCTCGGCGGCGCGCTTCTCCACCGACTCGAGCACCGCGCCCAGCCGGCGGTCGAGCGCGCCGAGGTCGCCGACGGCGCTCGCCGTGGGCAGCGCCTCCCGGAGCTTGCGCGCGCCGGCACGCACGGCCCGCACGTCCGGAGCACCGGCGGCGCGCTGCTCGAGCAGGCCGACCTCCGCCTCGAGCTCGGCGTAGCGGCGCTCGTAGTACGCGAGCCCCGCCTCGGGCGACCCGGCCTGCCACGAGCCGACCGCGCGCTCGCCGTCCTCGGTGCGCAAGTAGACGGTGCCGTCGTCGGCGACCCGCCCCCATGCGGAGGAGACGGAGCCTGGCTGCTCAGCGCTCATGCCGTGGAGTGTCCCAGGTAGGGTCGCCGCCATGGATCTGACCTATCCCCCCGAGGCGACGGAGTTCCGCCAGAGGATCCAGGCCTTCCTGGCCGACAACCTGCCGAAGGACTGGAAGGGCGCCGGGGCGCTGCCGCCGGAGGAGCGGACGGAGTTCGAGCACTCCTGGCGGCGCACGCTCGCCGACAACCACCTGCTCGCGGTCAACTGGCCGAAGGAGTACGGCGGGGCCGGCCTGTCGCCCATCGAGCAGGTCGTGGTCGCCGAGGAGTTCGCCAAGGCCGGGGCGCCGCAGGGCACCGAGAACGACGTCTTCGGCATCGGCATGCTCGGCAACACGCTGATCGTCTGGGGCACCGAGGAGCAGAAGAAGCACTACCTCCCCCGGATCCTGTCCGGCGAGGACAAGTGGTGCCAGGGCTACTCCGAGCCCGACGCGGGCTCCGACCTCGCCGGCCTGCGCACCCGCGCGGTGCTCGACGGCGACGAGTGGGTCATCAACGGCCAGAAGATCTGGACCTCCGCCGGGCACCTGGCCGACTGGATCTTCGTGCTGGCGCGCACCGACCCGGATGCGCCGAAGCACCGCGGCATCTCGTTCTTCCTGGTGCCCATGGACCAGCCCGGGGTCGAGGTGCGCCCGATCCGCAACGCCGCCGGATACGCGATGTTCAACGAGGTCTTCTTCACCGACGCCCGCACCCCGAAGGCCAACGTCGTCGGCGAGATCAACAACGGCTGGGTCATCGCGATGACCCTGCTGGGCTTCGAGCGCGGAGCCGCCGTCACGACCGACGCCATCCGGTGGAAGGGCGACGTCGAACGGCTGTTGGCGCTGGCCAAGGAGCGCGGCGTCAACGACGACCCGAAGATCCGCGAGCAGCTGGCCTGGTGCTACAGCCGGGTCGAGGTCATGCGTTACCGCGGCCTGCAGGCGCTTACCCGCTTCCTCAAGGGCGGGCGCCCCGGGGCCGACGCCGCCATCAGCAAGATCATCTGGAGCGAGTTCTTCCAGCGCTACACCGAGCTCGCGATGGAGATCATCGGCGAGGACATCATCGCGCCGTCCGGTCCCGGCAGCGACGCGCTGCAGGTGTCCGACTTCGGCACTCCGAACTCGCCCCTGGCCTGGGTCGACTCGATGATGCACGCGCGCTCCGCGACCATCTACGCCGGCAGCTCGCAGATCCAGCGCAACATCATCGGCGAGCAGCTCCTCGGCCTGCCGAAGGAGCCGCGGCTCGACGCCGGACCGTTCAAGGACATCGCCGCGGCCCGCGGCTGACGAGGAGAAGGCGACCGTGAACTTCGCGTTCGACGAGGAGCAGGAGGAGTTCCGCAGCTCCCTGCGGCGCTTCCTCACCGAGCGGGCCCCGCTGTCGGCGGTGCGCGAGTGGGTCGAGACCGACCGTGGCTACGACGAGGGCGTGTGGCGCCAGCTCGCCGACCAACTCGGCCTGCCCAGCCTTCACATCCCGGAGGAGTACGGCGGCGCCGGCTACACGCTGCTCGAAGCAGCGGTCGCGGCCGAGGAGCTGGGCCGGGCGCTCACGCCGGTGCCGTGGTTCGCCACCGCGACGGCAGCCGAGACGATCCTCACGTTCGGCACCGAGCAGCAGAAGAAGGAGCTGCTGCCCGGCATCGCGTCCGGCGAGATCATCGCGACGGTGGCTGCGAGCGAGCGCGGCCGGTCGTTCACCACCCTGGCGCCGTTCGAGACGCGGGCACAGTCGCGCGGCGCCGACGTCTCGCTGCACGGCGAAAAGGTCAACGTCATCGCCGGCCACGTCGCCGACGTGATCGTCGTCATCGCCTCCACCGCTGAGGGGGGCGCCGGCGCCTACGTCGTCCGCGCGGACTCCGACGGGGTGACGCGCGAACGGCGGCAGACCCTCGACCTGACCCGCCCGGTCGCGACCGTGACGCTCGAGGGTGCGACGGCCGAACGGCTCGGCGAGGGGCCGGTCGAGCGGGCGACCGCTCAGCGCTCGGTCGAGGTGGCCCGGGCGCTGCTGGCGTGCGAGATGGTGGGCGGCACCGAGGCGTGCCTGCAGATGTCGGTCGACTACTCGAAGGACCGCTTCCAGTTCAACCGGCCGATCGGCTCGTTCCAGGCCATCAAGCACAAGTGCGCCGAGATGGCGGTCGGGCTGGACGCGGCGCGGGCGGCGGCCTACTACGCGGCGTTCACCGCCAGCGAGGACTCGAGCGAGCTGGCAACCGCGGCCCCGCTGGCCAAGGCGGAGGCCGCCGAGGCGTTCGCGTTCGCCGCCGGCTGGAACATCCAGATCCACGGCGGCATCGGCTTCACCTGGGAGCACGACGCGCACCTCTACTTCCGGCGGGCGAAGGCCGACGAGGTGCTGCTCGGCACGACCAGCCAGAACCGCATGCTGCTCGCCGACCGGGTCGGTCTCTGAGGCCTACGCCTTCAGGGCGGCGCGCAGGTCGGCCTCCTCGATGCGCCAGTAGCCGACCATCCGGTCGTCGACCAGGACGACGGGCACGAAGTCGTGGTAGCGGCGGGTCCACTCGGCGTCGTCCAGGATGTTGCGCTGCTCCCAGTCGACCCCCACCTCGGCCGCCACCCGCGCGACCACGTCGTGGGCGTCGTCGCACAGGTGGCAGTCCGGCCGGCTGAAGACCACGATCCGCGCGGGCATCAGACGGCGCGCAGCCGGCCCCGGGCGACCTTGCCCGCGGCGGCCCGCGGCAGCTCGTCGACGAACTCCACGGCGGTCGGGCACTTGAACCGCGCCAGCGACTCGGCGGCGAACGCGATGAGCTCATCGACTCTCAGGTCGCTGCCCGCGCGGCGTACGACGAAGGCCTTGACCGACTCGCCCGTGTAGGGATGCGTGACGCCGACGACCGCGGCCTCCACCACGTCGGGGTGGGTCTCGAGCACGGCCTCGACCTCGCGCGGGTAGACGTTGAAGCCGCTCACGATGATCAGCTCGCGCAGCCGGTCGACGATGTAGAGGTCTCCGTCGGCATCCGCGTAGGCCACGTCGCCGGTGCGGAACCATCCGTCGGCGTCGGGGCCGCCCGACCCGTCGGGCCAGTAGCCGGAGAACAGGTTGGCCCCTCGCACGACGATCTCCCCCGGGTCGCCGTCGGCCGGGGCGGCGCCCGACTCGTCGCGCAACCGCAGCTCGATACCGGGCAGCGGGCGGCCGATGGAACCCGGCTTGGGCGCGTCACCCGAGAGCATGTTGGTCGTGATGACCGGCGCCGCCTCGGTCATGCCGTAGCCCTCGTAGACCGCGTGCCCGGTGGCCTGCTGGAACGCCGACAGCACCGAGGGCGGCAGCGGCGCGGCCCCGGAGATCGCGACCCGTACGCCAGAGAAGGCCTGCGCCGCCTCGGGGAGCATCGCCCAGGCGACGTACATCGGCGGAGCCCCGACGACCCGGGTGATCCCGTGCTCGGTGATCAGCCGCAGCGTCTCGACGGGGTCGAACCGGTCCACCAGCACCCCGGTGCCGCAGCGGCGCACCAGCATGCCGAGCCCGGCGTTGAGGCCGTAGACGTGGAACAGCGGCAGCACCAACAGGCCGACGTCGTGGGCACCGGGCGGGTGGCCGATGTCGACCGTCGACAGCTGGTCGAGGTTGGCCAGCAGGGCCCGGTGGCTGAGCATCGCGCCGCGCGGGCGGCCCGTGGTGCCGGCGGTGTAGAGCAGCACGGCCAGGTCCTCGGCGCCGGCTCCCGACTCCACCGGGTCGCCGTCGACGTCGAGCGCCTCGATGGGCATCGCCGCTGCGGGTGGCTCGCCCGCGCCGGCGACCGCGACGACCGCGAGCGCGCCGAGCTCCTCGCGGGGCAGCCGCTCGAACGTCTGGCGACGGCACAACAGGCCCCGGGCGCGGGCATCGGTGATCTGGTGAATCAGCTCGCCCGGTGCGCCGTCGGCATTCAGCGGCAGGGCGACCATGCCGGCGCGCAGCACCGCGAAGTAGGAGACGACGAAGTCGACCGTGTTGCCGAGCGCGAGACCGACGCGGTCGCCGACGTCGACCCCCTGGGCACGCAGGCCCCGCGCGCGCCGGTCGACCAGCGCGTCGAGCTGCGCCCACGTGAGGCTCGCACCCTCTGCGACGAGGGCCGTCCGGTCCCCCGCCCGGCTGCCCGCGGCGCGCAGCAGATCGGCGAGGTTGCGAGGCGTGCTCATGGCTGCCTCGGAGTCTGGCACACGGGCAGACCCGCTCCCGATGACTGCAGTCGGCGGCTCAAGGGTTCCGGTGAACCCGCCGAAGACAACAACGTCGACTAGCCCGAAAGGACCACACCAGCAACCCCAACCGGGGCGACCGCTGACCCGACAAAGGCACACCGTGCGCGAGCACGGGCCGCAAAGGTACGGGACTGCCGCAAGGCAGTCTGCCGGCCCACCGAAGGTCGAAGGCCGCTTCCGCGCGACCGCGACCGATCACGCCGACCCCGCGTCGGCTTGTCGCGGCGAGCGCCCCGGTGCCCCCGGAGGTGGGTACCGTGTCGCTCGCTCTTGCAGCCCCGCTGCGTTCCGTTTCGCATCGTCTGTTCCGCCGTGGCGCGTCCGCCGCCGTCGCCGCCGCCGTCGCCGGCTCCGTGATGTGCCTGGCGCCCGCCGCACCGGCGTACGCCGACACCGGCTCGATCGAGGCGCAGTTCGTCGCCGCGACCAACGCGGCCCGCCAGTCGGCGGGACTGGCGCCCTATGCAGTGGCCTCCGACCTCGCGTCGATCGCCCGCAGCTGGTCGGCGCACATGGCCGCCGCAGGTGCCATCTCGCACAACCCGAACCTCACCACCCAGGTGCAGAACTGGCGCGCCGTCGGCGAGAACGTCGGCGTCGGGCCGGACGAGCCATCCATCCAGCAGGCGTTCATGAACAGCGCACCGCACCGGGCGAACATCCTCGACCACGACTACACGCAGTTCGGTGTCGGCGTGGTCGTCTCCGGCGGTCGCGTCTGGGTGACGGTCGACTTCCGCCAGCCGATGAGCGCCCCGGCGCCCGCACCCGCGCCGGCCAGGCCCGCGCCCGCCCCCGTGGCCGCCCCTCGCACGACGGTGACCAGCACGGTCTCCAGCGCCCCACGTCCGACGTCGCCGCAGCCGGCCGCGACCGGCACCTCGTCGAAGCCGCCGGCACCGGCCGTGCACCCGACGCCGACCGCAGCGCAGCTGGCCGCGCACCGGCTGTGGACCCGGCTGGCGACACTGCGCGAGCACGCCCGGGCGACGTGGAGCGACGACGACCCGGTGACGCGCGCCCTGCAGTTCGCGCAGGCGATGTCGACGCTGACCAGCAGCTGACCCGGAGCTAGCCGGGCGCCGAGCTCGCGCTCGGCGAAGGACTCGGTTGACCGCCGCCGCCTCCGCGCCCGCCGCCACCGCCGACGATCGGCAGACCGCCGCCCGTCGGTGACGGCGACGGCGAGGAGGTCGGCGGCGGCCGCGTCGCCGAGACCGTCGGGTGCGGCGACGGCGCGCTCGTGACCCGGGTGTGGACCGGAGTGGGCGGCGCGACCGGCCGGTAAGTCGGCTGCAACCCCGTCGTGGGCCCCTGCAGCAGGGTCGGCTTCGGCGCCGGCTGCGCCGAGGCCTTCTGCAGCGCCCGGTAGGCGTCCCACGTCCGGGCGAAGATCTGCGCCGGCAGCGTGCCGCCGTAGACCGGGGAGACGCCGTGCACGTTCAGCATCGAGTGGGGCGTGTTGGCGTTGAGGTACTCCTTGTCGTAGCCCATCCACACCGTGATGCACAGCGTCGGCGTGCACCCGGTGAACCACGCGTTCGTGTAGTCGTCGGTGGTGCCGGTCTTTCCGTAGACCGGGAAGGGCTGCTGCGCCGCCGTGCCCGTGCCCTTCGTGACGACGTCACCCATCGCCTGCACGACCTGGTCGGCCACCGACCGCGGCATGACCGCGTTGCCCGCCGGGTCCTTCGGGGCGGTGTACGACGCGGCACCGTCGGCGCTGCTCACCGCACCGAGCACCCGCACGTCGTGGTGGACGCCGTGGTTCATGAGCGTGCTGTAGGCCTCGGCCTCCGACAGCGGGCTGATCTCGACCCCGAGTGCCTTCGCCGGCTGCAGCCCCTGGAAGCTCGACGCCGGACCCATGCCGGCCGCCTGGGCCAGGTCGAAGACCTTGCGCAGCCCGACCTGGTTGGCCAGCGGCCCGTAGACGGTGTTGATCGAGTCCGCCAGCGCGGCCCGCAGCGAGACGTAGCGGCCGCCCTCGCCATCGCCGGCGTTGCGGACGACGTAGGGGTTGGGTGTGCCACCCGGGTTGGGGATCTTGGCGATGCGCGGCGCGTAGACGACCTCGTCGAGCTTGTGGCCGGCCTCGAGCGCCGCGGCCAGGGTGAACGGCTTGATGGTCGAGCCGGACGACCGGCGCGCGTCGCTGACGAGGTTGAACCCGCCGCGCTGGTAGCCGCCGTCCTTCTTCTCGGTCATCGCCCGGATGTCGCCGGTGCGCGGGTCGACCGCGACGACGGCCGCCTCGGGGTCGGATGCGTCCGGCAGCACCTGGGCCAGTGCCTGCACCATCGCCTGCTGCAGCCTCAGGTCGAGAGTCGTCGTGACCTTGAGCCCCCCGACATCGACCGCCTGGTCGCCGAACCGCTGGCGCAGGCTCTGCTCGACCAAATCGCGGAACTCCGGCGCGATCGTCGGGAACTCCGGTGCGCGCTGGGCGACGATCGTCGGCAGGCTGTGCCCGTAGGCCGCCGACGCCTGGTCGGCCGAGATCATGTCGTTGGCGACCATCCGGTTGAGCGTGTAGAGCTGCCGCTTGCGGGCGGCGGCGGGGTCGCGGATGGGGTTCCAGACGCTCGGCGCCGGCCCCATGCCGGCGAGCAGGCTGGCCCGCGACAACGCCAGGATCGGATCGCGCTTGCCGGTGGTGGCGTCGAGGTCCAGGTCCTTGACCGGTACGCCGAAGTAGAACTTGCTCGCCGCCTGGACGCCGTAGGTGCCGTTGCCGAGGTAGATGCCGTTGAGGTAGCGGGTCAGGATCTCGCTCTTGGACACGTGGTGCTCGAGGCGAAACGCCAGCGCCGCCTCCCGCAGCTTGCGCAGCGCGGTCCGCTGGTCGCCGACGTAGACGTCCTTGACGTACTGCTGGGTGATGGTGGAACCGCCCTGCAGCGGGGAGCCGCTGATGTCGCGCCAGGCGGCGCGCAGCATGGCCAACGGGTCGACGCCGCTGTGCTGGAAGAACCGTTCGTCCTCCGCCGCCACGATGGCCTGGCGCATGACCTTGGGGATCTGGTTGCCCGGCACCTGCTCGCGCGACTGCGGCGAGCGAATGGTCGCGAACAGCTGTCCGCTCGCGTCGAGCAGCAGCGCCGACTTCGGCGGTGCCGGCTGGGCGAAGTCGACCGGCGCGGCCAGCAGCCCACCGGTGAAGGCGCCGAGCCCCACCAGCAGCGCGACGACCACCCACAGCGCGATCAGTCGGCGGCGGCGGCGGCGCTGGCGGGCGCTACGCCGGCGTCGAGCGACCACGAGCGCTGCCGCCGGGCGCGTCGACGAACCCGGCCGCGACGGTGGACCGTCGGCGGGACCCACCGGCTTCGCCAGCTGCCCGGTGGGCGGCGGTGACACCCCGTGAGAGTACGCCGAACGGCCGAGAGCCCCGGAGGAGATTGGGATGGCCCGTCACGAATGGTGACGAAGGGCTACGGGAAAGTTACCGTCAGCGCATGGTCGAACGTGACCAAGGGCATTTACCATGTCGGAACGGGGCGCGCGCGGATCTAATCCGGTGACATCGGTCACGTAACGGGGCCCCGCCGTGGTCCCCGCCCGCGGTTGTCGAACGAGGAGCGTCCCCATGACCGGCGCTGCGACCTACGTCGTACCGCCGATCACGCTCGGTAATGGGTTGGCCGCTCTCCGCGAGGTCCTGCGCACGATGATGTCCGTGCCGACGCAGCGCGCGCGACTCACCGCGGTGTCGGCAACCGCAACGAGCGCGAAGGCCGAGGTGCTGGCCCCCCCGGCCGGAGGCGGCGATGCCGCGCCGGAGGAGCCCGCAGGCGAGCCGCAGGGCGACCATGCCACCGTCATGGCGATCGTCGGCCGCGCGCAGGCCGGCGACCCCGATGCGTTCGGCGAGCTCTACGACCGCTACGTCGACCTGGTCTTCCGCTACGTCTACTACCGCGTCGGCGGCAAGCCACTGGCCGAGGACCTGACCAGCGAGACCTTCCTGCGCGCGCTGCGACGGATCGGGTCGTTCACCTGGCAGGGGCGCGACT
The DNA here is from genome assembly GCA_035690485.1 of Mycobacteriales bacterium. Taxonomy (NCBI): domain Bacteria; kingdom Bacillati; phylum Actinomycetota; class Actinomycetes; order Mycobacteriales; species Mycobacteriales bacterium. The sequence continues at coordinate 135,111 of DASSKL010000010.1, forward strand.
TCGGCGCCTGGCTGGTGACGATCGCCCGCAACCTCGTCGCGGACCACTACAAGTCGAGCCGCTACAAGCTCGAGGTCACCACGGCCGACCTGCTCGACGCCGGCGCCGACGGAGTGACCGAAGGCCCCGAGGGCCAGGTGCTCGACAGCCTGACCAACGCTCAGCTGATCGAGGCCATCCGCGGCCTGTCCGCGGAGCAGCAGGAGTGCGTCGTGCTCCGCTTCCTGCAAGGCCTGTCGGTCTCGGAGACCGCCGCCGCCATGGGCAAGAACGACGGCGCGATCAAGGCGTTGCAGTACCGCGCGGTCCGGGCGCTGGCCCGGCTCCTCCCGGCGGATCTGATGGCATGACCAGCGCGGCAGTAGTACTTCCGGACCAGCCGGTAGCCCGCTCGGACTATTTCGGACAATTACCCGTAACCCGGCCGCTGCCTCTTCGTTGCAGTCGACGAGTGGCGGCGAGCGCGCCGTCACCGCGCGACACGGCCGGGGAGGTGACCGAGCGATGAGCCCCGTGGCCACCCGGATGCCGTCGCTGCCGGCGCCCCGCCGCGCCGAGGAGTTCGCCCGCCTGCTCGAGTCGGGTGCGGGCAGCACCGACCGGCCGCTCTCGTCGATGCTGACCGTCGCGCGCGGGCTGCAGTCGCTGCCGACCGACGGAGCACCGAGCGAGGAGTTCCGCGTCACGCTGCGCAAGCGCCTCGTCGCCGTGGCGGCGGTCCAGGCACAGGCCGAGCCTGCGCCGGCGACCTCCCGGGGTCGGGCGTGGGCCGGCAGCTGGCAGGGGTGGCAGGGCCAGCGCAAGATCGCCGTGGTCAGCGGCACGCTCGCTGCGCTCGTCGCCGTCGCCGGGGTCGCGGTCGGCGCCAGCCGCTCGTTGCCGGGCGACCCGCTCTACGGCGTGAAGCGGGGCACCGAGGCCGCCCAGCTGTTCGTGACCAGCGGCGACGTCGACCGCGGCAACAGGCACCTCGACTACGCCCGCACCCGCCTGCAGGAGATCAGCGACCTGCTGAAGCCGGGGAGCGCGCTCGGCGGCGGGGCGCTCGGCCAGCCGCTGGCCGCCGCACCGGCCGCCGGCTCGCTCGCCGGCCGGCTCACCGACGCGCTGAAAGACATGGACAGCGACACACTCGACGGCAGCCGGGACCTGACCGAGGCCTTCCGCGACCAGCACGACCGCGGTGCGCTGCTGACGCTGCGATCTTTCGCCACCCAGCAGCACCACGAGCTGGCCGGCCTGTTGCCGGCGTTCCCCGCCGCGGCCAAGCCCCGGGCCGAGCTCTCGCTCGGTCTGCTCACCGCGGTGCACCAGCGCGCCCAACAGCTGCTCGACACCGGCGCTTGCACGGGTGCCTGCGCGCAGGCCACTCCGGGGCATACCGGCGAGGACCGGCTCGGCGTGCTCCCGTGCAACTGCACCGGCCCCGCCCCCGCGCAGCCGGGCACCACGACCACTCTCACGCCGACGCCGAGCGCGACTCCCAGCGGCGGCTCCCAGCCCTCCGGCGAGGGTCCGGTGCCGGCGCCGTCGACGACCTCCTCGGCTCCGAACCCGTTGTCCGGCAGCCCGGGCGTGCAGGATCCGACGGGCGTCGGCGACGCGGTCGACCGCCTGCTCGGGGGCGGCAGCCCGCTTCCCACGCCGGGCACGACGATTCCCGGCGGTCTCCCGGGCACCGGCACCGGGTCGGTACTCCCGTCGCCCAGCGCCGGGTCGTCATTGCCGCTGCCCCTCCCGACGACCAGCCCCACGAGCACGCAGCTGCCCTTGCCGCTGCCGCTGCCCGGGCTGACCGACATCACGTCGGGCACGTCGTCGCTGCTGCCGTAGCAGCCGCGCGACCGGCCGGCCCCGGGCCGAGCGAGAGAGCGCCCGCGTGGTCACCCCGGCTGTCGGCCGCGAAAAAAGTCCGCCACCTCCCGCAACCTCCCCCGCGTGCGCTCGTTGTGGTGACGACGGACAACTCGTCACAGGGAGTCACCTCCCTATGACAGATCTGTATTTTTCGCTACCATCTGCGACCTATCACCGCAACGGTGGATCTAGGGGGTAAGGCATGACAGGGTCGATCCGGCGGCGGGGCGTCGCCGCCAGCGCGCTGGCTCTCGCCAGCGGCACGATGCTCGCGAGCATCGGCTTCGCGGGGCCGGCGATGGCCGACACCGCACAGGCGACGCCGGCGGGCTTCATGTCCGGCGCCACCGCGGGCGACGTCATCCAGGTGGCGCTCAACCTGCCGCAGGCGATCCCGGGCCTCAACACCAACAAGCTCGCCCTCGGCCTGATCAGCGCCAAGGGCACCGCGCTGCACGACACGATCAACGGCGCCAAGGACTCCGCCACGGCCTTCGCCGGGCTCGCGTCCGGCACGCTGGTCGAGGGCCCGAACGCCCCCCTCGCCGCGCTGGACCGCAGCGTGACGGCGACGCTGACCAACAAGTCGGCCAAGGACGCCCTCGGCGCCCTGCCCGCCAACCCGCTGATCTCCGGCACGCTCGGCGGCCTCACCGCGCTGGTCAACTCCGCCGTCAACAACCTGTCGACCGCGAACCTCGCGCACGCCGACATCGCCAAGCTCTCCGACATCCTGCCGGCCTCGGTGCTCGACCCGCTGAACCAGGTCGCGGACCAGGTCGTCCCGCAGGCGCAGAACGTCATCGACCAGGTCATCCAGAACCTTCAGCCCGTGCTGGGCCCGGTCGTCCAGAACGACCCGACCGGCACCGCCGCCGGCGTCGAGTCGGCGCTCGAGAACCTCAAGAGCGAGCTGTCCGGCCTGGTGCAGAACATCGAGAGCACCTCGCTGGTGTCGCTCGACACCCTCGACGCCAACCAGGCGATCGACCAGGTCAACCGCGGCGTGCAGTCGCAGGCCCACGTGAAGCTGGTCGGCCTCAACGTGCTCGGCGGCCTGGTGCACGTCGACGGGTTCGTCAGCGACGCCAAGGCGTTCGCCGACGGTGTCGCCGGCGACGGCGCCGCCGACGTCAACCCGACGATCGCCCACGCCACGATCGGCAAGAGCATCCTCGACGTGGCACTCGACCCCAACGGGCTCGGCCTGTCGATCGGTGGCCTGCCCAGCAGCGTCGTCCAGCAGGTCAACCAGGGCCTTCAGCAGGTGCAAGCGGCGCTCAACAACGTGCTCGCCAACATCGGGCTCACCGTCACGCCGACCGAGGGCACGACGTCGGTCAGCCCCGATGGCAAGTCGGCCAAGGCCACCGGCGGCGCGCTGACGATCACGCTGGCTCCGCCGACCTCGGCCGGCACCTCGCTCAACAGCGCCGCCGCCGCCCCTGCGTCGGCTCCGCTGCTGCAGGTGCGGCTCGGTGGGACCACCGCCGAGGCCAACGCCGCGCAGGCTCCGGTCGTCCAGGTGCGGCCTGCCGCCCTGCCACACACCGGCGCCAACCTGCCGCTCACGGCGGGCGTGGGTGCGCTCCTGCTCGGTGCCGCGGCGATGGTGCGCCGCCGGATGACGAGCTGACCTTCCGATCCCGGGACGGGGCCCGGCCGCCACACGGCGGCCGGGCCTCGTCGCGTCGTAGGCTCGTACGCACCGCGAGCCGCACAGCAGGTAGGTGACTTGGGTGTTCCGACGGCGCGGCGACGAGGCGCGCGCGGTGCTTGCCGGTGCCGCCGCGGCCGCGGCGGCCGAGGTGGAGGCCAGCCTGGCGGTCCCGGCCGACCCGACGGCGGCGGCGTTCTTCGACGTCGACAACACGATGATGCAGGGCGCGTCGATCTACCACTTCGCCCGCGGCCTGGCCTCCCGGCAGTTCTTCACCAGCCGCGATCTCGCCCGCTTCGCCTGGCAGCAGCTGGTGTTCCGGGTCGGCGGCACCGAGGACGCGGGCCACATGAACGAGGCGAAGGAGGCGGCCCTGGCGTTCATCGCCGGGCACAAGGTCGCCGACGTGGCCGACCTCGGCGAGGAGATCTACGACGAGCTGATGGCGCAGCGGATCTGGTCCGGCACCCGCGCACTGGCCCAGCTGCACCTCGACGCCGGCCAACGGGTGTGGCTCGTCACCGCCGCGCCGGTCGAGCTGGCGCGCATCATCTCCCGGCGGCTCGGCCTCACCGGGGCCCTCGGCACCGTCGCCGAGTCGCAGGACGGCGTCTACACCGGACGGCTGGTCGGCGAGCCCCTGCACGGCCCGGCCAAGGCAGAAGCGATCCGAGCCCTGGCCGAGCGGGAGGGCCTGGACCTGTCCCGCTGCTCGGCCTACAGCGACTCCGCCAACGACATCCCGATGCTCTCGATCGTCGGGCAGCCGGTCGCGGTCAACCCCGACGCGCGGCTGCGCCGGGAGGCGAGGGACAACGGCTGGGAGATCCGCGACTTCCGCACCGGCCGCAAGGCGGCGAAGGTCGGCATCCCGGCGGTGGCCGGGACGGGTGCGGTCGTCGGCGGTGTCGTCACCGGCATCGCCATGCGCCGCCGGCACCAGCAGCGCAGCGCGCTGGAGCGGGTCACCGCCGCAGCCCGGGCCCTCATGGACTGAGCGACGCTCTCGGCGTCGACGCCGAACGCTAGAAGAACACCGAACGGCGCTGCATCAGCAGCCGGTACAGGGTCTGCTGGATCGTCTCGCGCACCTGGTCGGTGAGGTTGAAGACGAGCATCGGGTCGTCGGCGGCAGCCGCGCCGTAGTCGGCGGTCGGCACCGGCTCGCCGAACTCGATGATCCATTTCGACGGCAACGGCAGGGCGCCGATCGGACCCAGCCACGGAAAGAACGGCGTGATCGGCAGGTAGGGCAGGCCGAAGAGCCGCGCCAGCGACTTGGCGTTGCCGATGATCGGGTAGATCTCCTCGGCGCCGATGATCGAGCAGGGCACGATCGGCACACCGGTGCGCAGCGCGGCCGTGACGAAACCGCCGCGGCCGAAGCGCTGGAGCCTGTAACGGTCGCTGAACGGCTTGCCGATGCCCTTGAAGCCCTCGGGCCAGACGGCGACCAGCTCCCCGCTCGACATCAGCCGCTCGGCGTCGGGGTTGCAGGCGAGCGTGTGCCCGCCCTTGCGGGCCAGCGGGGCGATGAACGGCAGCGTGAAGACCAGGTCGGCCGCGAGCATCCGGATGTGCCGGTGCGCCGGGTGGTGGTCGAGCACGGCAAGACCCGTCATCACCGCGTCGACCGGGATCGTGCCGGAGTGATTGGCGACGAGCAGCGCGCCGCCCTCGGCGGGGATGTTGTCGATGCCGCGCACCTCGACCCGGAAGTAGCGCTCGAACAGCGGCCGGGCGAGCGGCATCAGCACCGAGTCGTTGAGCTCCTGGTCGAAGCCGAACTCGTCGACCTCGTAGTCGCCGGTCACCCGGCGGCGCAGGAAGGCGAGCGCACCAGCGAGCCGACGCTCCCAGTCGGGGCGCTCCGCCGGCGGCGCGGGTGGCGGCTCGGCGACCGGCGTCGCCTCCGCGTCGCGGCCGTGCCTGCCGTCGAGCGGGATGACACGGGCCTCAGGCATGCGCCGACCTCCCGTGATGGCCGATCCGGTCGGCAGCGGTGAGCACGGCGTGCTCCACCGCCTGGGCACGGTCGCCGGTGATGACCCGGCTGCGCAGCTGGGCGGCGACGAAGTCGTCGAAGGCCTGACGCGTCGAGTAGGCGGGCCGGTAACCGAACTCCGTGTGCAGCTTGGCCGTGTCGACGCCGCGGCCGAACTGAAGGAAGCGCATCTGCTCCGGGGAGAAGTCGACGAGGCCGGCACGCCGCATCAGCGATCCGACCACCGTCACCGCGGGCTGCGGGATCGGAGCCTCCACGCGGCCGGCCCGGCGGATCGCCTGCGACAGCAGCAGCACCCCGTCACCGGCGACGTTGAACGTGCCGGGGTGGTCCTCGAGGACGGCCCGGCGCAGCACTTCGATGCCGTCGTCGTCGTGCACGAACTGGATCCGCGGGTCGAACCCGAGCACCGTCGGCACCAGCGGCAGCGCGAAGTAGCGGGTGAGCGGGCTGTCGACGTGCGGCCCCATGAAGTTGGCGAAGCGCAGCACGGTCACGTCGACGTCGGGCCGGCGCCGGCCGAACCCGCGGACGTAGCCCTCGACCTCGAAGGCGTCCTTGGAGTAGCCGGACCGTGACAACCCCTTCGGCTCCATGTCCTCGACGTAGAGCGCGGCGTCGCGCGAGTCCGAGCCGTAGACGGCGGTCGTCGACTTCACGACCAGCTTGCGCAGGCTCGACGCCTTCTGGCAGGCAGCGAGCAGCTGCATCGTGCCGATGACGTTGATCTCTTTCATCGCCGTACGCCCGCCGGCGCCGAACGGCGTGGCGATCACGCTCATGTGCACGACGGTGTCGACCTCGGCCGAGGCGATCACCTTGGCGATGATCGGGTTGCGGATGTCCGCGCGGACGAACTCGGCGCGCCCGAGGTCACCGCGTGGAGGTACGACGTCGACCCCGATGACCCGCTCGATGGCCGGGTCTGCCTGGAGCAGGGCCGTGAGCTTGCTGCCGAGGTAGCGGGAGACCCCGGTGACGAGGACGACGCGCGGCTGCATCTACTTCTTGTTGCGGCGCTGGACGCGCGTCTTCTTCAGCAGCTTGCGGTGCTTCTTCTTCGCCATGCGCTTGCGGCGCTTCTTGATGACCGAGCCCACGGTGGACCTCTTCATGTGACACGACAGGGACGCAGGCCGATCGGCGCGCGCAGCATCCAGGCTACCCGGGACGGTCGGAGCGCAGTCCTGGCCGGTCGGCGCCGGCGGTGGAGGTCAGCCGGCTTCGATGAAGGCGTTGCGCAGGTAGTCGTGGACGGCGTTCTCGGGCACCCGGAACGACCGGCCGACGCGGACGGCGGGCAGCGTGCCGCTGTGCAGCAGGCGGTAGACCGTCATCTTCGAGACGCGCATGATCGCGGCGACCTCGGCGACGGTGAGAAAGGTCATCTCGCCGACCGCTCGGGGCCCCTCAGGACCGGACATGGCGCACCCCTCCTTCGGGGAGCTGGCCGCGCCCGCCCGCCGGCTTCCCCTCCGGCGGCCCGACGTGCGCGTGTACTGAGAGTAGCCGGTGGGGCAGGTGATCGTCACCGGGGAGAAAGTGGCGCACGGGACTCAGCCGTGGCGTTAACCGGACAAAGGCGGTCACGCCGTTTCCATCGGGTCGAGGTCGTGGCAGGGGAAGACAGCCGTTCGGGTCTCCTCGATGGCGTGGTCGACGCCGTCGTCAGGGTCGTGCGCGGCCACGGTCCAGGGGACGAACGACCCGTCGCGACCGTCGGTCATCCGCAGCGGCGCCTGGGTGCCGGTGCGCTGCCGGACGAAGTCGCGCCATGCCTCGGGGGTCTCGGTCCGTGGATCGACGTGTGCACCGGCGGCGATCGCGATGAGGTGCGACCACGCGCGCGGCACGACCTGCACCAGCTCGTAGCCGCCGCCGCCGAGGGCCAGCCAGCGACCGCCGCAGACCTCGTGGGCGAGCTCGTGCAGTGCGGCGTACGAGGTCCGCTGGCCGTCGACCGTCAGCAGCATGTGCGCGAGCGGGTCGAGGGCGTGCGAGTCGCAGCCGTGCTGGGTGACGAGGATGTCGGGGGCGAAGCGGTGCAGCAGCGGCGGCACGACCGCGTGGAAGGCGCGCAGCCAGGCGGCGTCCTTGGTGCCCGGCGGGAGCGCGACGTTGACCGACGTGCCCTCGGCGCCCGGCGCACCGATCTCGTCGGGGAAGCCGGTGCCGGGGAACAGCGTGCGGCCCGACTCGTGCAGGCTGATCGTGAGCACGCGCGGGTCGTCGTAGAAGACGGCCTGTACGCCGTCGCCGTGGTGCACGTCGACGTCGACGTAGGCGATCCGCGCCGCACCCTGCCCGAGCATCCAGCGGATCGCGATGGCCGGGTCGTTGTAGATGCAGAAGCCGCTGGCCTGTCCGGGCATCGCGTGGTGCAGCCCCCCGGCGACGTTGACGGCGTGGTCGGCGCGCCCCTCCCAGACCGCGCGGGCTGCCGCCATCGTCGCGCTCACGACGAGGGCCGAGGCCTCGTGCATCCCGCCGAAGACCGGGTTGTCGGAGCTCCCGAGGCCGTAGTCGAGCCGTGGCCGCGGCAGCATCGGGTCGCCGGCGTCGCGGACGGCGGCCAGGTAGTCGGCGGTGTGCACGGTCTCCAGCAGGCGGTCGTCAGCGAGCCGCAGGTCGCCAATGACGTCGACCCGGTCGAGCAGGCCGAGCGCGCGGGCCAGCGCGATCGTCAGCTCGACCCGGACCGGCGCGAGCGGGTGGCCGCGGCCGAAGTCGTACATCGCGAGGGCGTCGTCCCAGACGACCGCCGCGGCGTGGCTCATGCCGCTTGATCCTGCCCGGTGCTCAGCCGCCGGACTGCTGCGGGTAGTTGGCGAGCGTCACCTGCAAGGTCTGCTTCTTGCCGTCGCGCACGATCGTCACGGGCACCCGCTCGCCCGGGTCGTGCTGGCGCAGCGCCCCGAGCAGGTCGGTGGTGTCCTTGATGGTCGCGCTGCCCAGCTTGACGATCACGTCGCCGCGCTGCAGCCCGGCGCGGGCGGCCGGCGAGCCGTTCTCGACCGCGGCGACGATCACGCCCGTGCTCTGCGACAGCCCGAGCGTCTGCTGGATCTGGAGGGTGACGTCGACCGGCTTGATGCCGAGGTAGGCGTTCTTCACCGTGCCGTTGTGCAGGATTTCCGGCACGACCGCCTGCACGACGGTTGCGGGAGTCGCGAAGCCGATCGCGACCGCGCCCGACGACGGCGGCAGGTAGGCCTCGCTGATGCCGATCACCTGCGACTGACCGTTGAAGACGCCGCCTCCGGAGTTGCCCGGGGAGATCGGGGCGTCGGTCTGGATCAGGTGGAACAGCCCGTGCGGCGTCTCCTGCGTCGGCGGGATCTGCCGCTCGAGGGCGGAGATGATGCCGGCGGTCACGGTCTCCTCGAGGCCGAGCGGGGAGCCGACGACGACGGCGAGGGCGCCGACCTTGGGCAGGCTGTCGGCGAACTTCGCTGCCGGCAGGCCGGTGCGCGCGACCTTCAGGACGGCCAGGTCGGTGAACTCGTCCTTGCCGACGACCTTGGCCGGGCTCTGCTTGCCATCGGCGAACTGGACGACGATCTGCTGGGCGCCGTTGACCACGTGTGCGTCGGTGACGATCACGCCGTCGGAGCTCCAGACGACGCCGCTCCCGGTGGCCCGTCCCTGCGGCATCTGCGAGAACACGGTCACCACCGACGGCTCGACGGTCTGCACGATGTGCGGGATGTCGCTGAACGACCCGGTCCCCGACTCGGCGAGGTGCACGTCGACCGTCGGGGTCGCCGTCGCACCCGCCTGGTGACCGCCGCTGCCACCGGAACAGCCCGCGAGGAGGACGGCAAGAGCAGCCAGCAACGCGGGGATGACGGCACGGCGCGACGACCTCATGCCTGTGCCTTGTCCGGCACGGCTTGCTGCAAACGCGCCGGTCAGGCCACCCGGCGGGCGCTCTGCGGGTCAGCCGCCGAGCTGCCGGCTGCGGTCGCGGGCGGCCTCCAGCGCCGCGATGATCGCCGCGCGTACGCCGTGGCGCTCGAGCTCTCGGATCGCCGCGATCGTCGTACCGCCCGGGGACGTCACCGCCTCCCGCAGCACGACCGGGTGCTCGCCGCTGTCGCGCAGCATCACCGCCGACCCGACCGCGGTCTGCACGATGAGCTCGGCCGCGACCGCCCGCGGCAGCCCGAGCAGGATGCCCGCGTCGATCATGGCCTCAATGAGGAAGAAGAAGTAGGCCGGCCCGCTGCCGGACAGCGCGGTGACCGCGTCGAGCTGCGACTCGGGCAACCGCAGCACCTTGCCGACCGGCCGAAACAGTTCCTCGGCGGCGGCGAGGTGCTGCTCGCCCGCGTGGGCGCCCGGGCAGACCACCGACATCGCGTGGTCGACCAGGGCCGGGGTGTTGCTCATGACCCGCACGACCGCAACGCCCTCGGGCAACCGGCTCTCGAGGAAACCGGTGGTGATGCCGGCCGCGATCGACACGACGAGCGTGCCCGGCGCGACCGCGCCCTCGAGCTCCGCGAGCAGGGCCTCGATCTCCTGCGGCTTCACCGCGACCACGAGCGTGCCGGCCCGGGCGGCGGCCTCCGCCGCCCCAGCCGCCTGCACGCCGTACCTCTTCTCCAGATCGGCCCGTCGCTGCTCGTAGCGCTCGGCGATCAGCAGGTCGTCGGGCGAGCGGCCAGCGCGCAGCAGACCCGACAGCAGCGCCTCGCCCATCTTGCCGGCGCCGAGAATCGCGATCCGTTCGCTCATGCGGGAACCGTAGCCGCTCGGCGGGGCAGCCACGGACGTCGCGCAGACCGGCTCACGCGGGGCTCCAGCGCGCAGTCGGAGGCGGCGCTCTGCGTGCGGCGATGGTCACGAGCCGGTCAGTCGGCTCCCGGACGAGCGGCGCCGTACCCGGGAAGCGACAAGACGGCGTTTCCGGGGGGCCACCATGTCCGACGCATTGCAGATCTTGGGTTCGCTGCTGATCCTCGCCTTTCGCCGGGTCGGCCCTCGGGCGCATCGCCTCGGACGCCTACACCTACCTGGCGCTCAACGCAGTCGGCTCGACTGTGCTCGCGACGACAGCCATCGTCGGCCAGGAGTGAGGGTTCCTGCTCCTCGAGGGAGCCTGGGCAGTCGTGTCCTTCTACTCACTAGCCCGGAAAGCCGCGGGCCGGTCGACCGCGCCGCTGCACTAGAACGCCGGTGATTCACCACGGCCGTGGGACGTCCGGTGTACGAGGCCCACGGCTGCAGCTGTCGTTAGGTGTGTCTCGGCCTCGGCGCGACTGCTGTCGCCTAT
>DASSKL010000011.1 GCA_035690485.1 Mycobacteriales bacterium
TATGTGAACCCGTACGACACCGACGCTCACCGCCTTTGGGTCGAGCAAGGGAACTGCCCGGCGATCCACCGCACGAAGACGTGGTGCGGTGACCGGGCCGGTCACCGCGGCGACCACCATGCACCACGGCTGACGCCGCCCGGAGTAGTCCAGGACTACCTGTGGTGGTCCGACGCGGAGAACCATGACGCTTAGCCGCCGATTAGAGCTCGCGGCAGTCGAGCGTTCACCGCAGCCATGAGACCGTGGCTGTAGCGCCGAGCGAAGACGTCCTCGACATTGAGTTCGACGACACCTACGGCCTCGCCGAGGGTCAGCCGGTGCTGATCTGGACCGAGCAGCGCGTCTACTTCCCGGTCGTCTACGACGGTGCGGAGTGGCTCGGCTCAGCCCCGCGCAACCCGACGAGGGAAGGGCAGCCGCATGTCGGCGGTGAGTGACCGCCCGCAGCCACCGAAGCCAACCCCTCGACTGATGGTGAACGTCCGCCTGTCACCGAACGGCCTGAAGGCCGTGGATGATCTGGCTGAGGTTGAGGATGTGACCCGTTCGGAGATGATCCGCCGCCTACTGTCTGAGGCTGTGGCCGCGAGGGGCAAGCGATGAGCGAGACGGGCTGGTTCGCGGATGTGGCCGACGTGTTCGACCTGCTCGGCGCCAGCTCAAGACGGAGGTGACCTCGTGGCCGACTGCCCTAAATGCGGCCAGGAACACCGCACCCCCACCGGGCACGAAGCCTGCGGCGGCCACCAGAAACAGGCCCGCGGCGGCGGACCCTGCCGGTCCCGCGCCGGCGCCGGCACCGACCACCCCGGCTACGGCAACTGCAAGTTCCACGGCGGCACCAGCCGCAACGGGCAGCGGCACGCCCAACGGGCACACGCCGAAGAGGCCGTCCGCGTCTACGGCCTGCCGGTACAGACCACACCCGAGCAGGCGCTGCTCGACGAGGTGCACCGCACCGCCGGGCACGTCGCCTGGCTACGCGACCGGATCGCCGACCTCGACCCGGACGCCCTCACCTGGGGGCTGACCAAACGCGAACAGGTCGGCGCGGCTGAGTTCACCGGCACGAACAGCACCGAAGCGGCGGCCGTGCACGTGTGGCTCGAGCTGTACCTGCGCGAGCGCCGCCACCTGGTCGACGTGTGCGCGAAGGCCATCACCGCGGGGATCGCGGAACGGCAGGTGCGCCTGGCCGAGGCGCAGGGTCAGCTGATGGCGCAGGCGCTGATCGCCATCCTCGACGGGCTGGCGTTGACCGAGGAGCAGCGGGAGAAGGTGCCGGAGCTTGTCGACCGACACCTTCACGCCGTTTGACCCGTGCGCCGTCTCGGCGGAGCACGCCACGGCCATCATCAAGGCCAGGTACGGCAAGCACGGCTGGGCGGCCGACCCGGCCGGCTGGGTCGCGGGCCGGCTCGGTGAGCATCTGTGGTCGGCGCAACGGCTGATCGCGGAGAGCGTGCGGGATTACCGGTACACGGCCGTGCAGTCCTGCCACGGCGCCGGTAAGAGCTTCGTTGCGGCCCGGCTCGCCGCCTGGTGGCTGGACACCCGTGACGACGCGTTCGTGGTGACGACCGCGCCGACGTTCCCGCAGGTGCGGGCGATCCTGTGGCGGGAGATCGGCCGGGCGCACCGGCGCGGCGGCCTGTCCGGCCGGGTGAACCAGACCGAATGGTGGGACGGGTCGGAACTCGTCGGCTACGGCCGCAAGCCGGCCGACTACGACCAGGCCGCCTTCCAAGGCATTCACGCCCGGCACGTGCTGGTCATCATCGACGAGGCGTGCGGCGTGCCGAAGGCCCTGTTCGACGCGGTCGACTCCCTCGCCACCAACGAGCACGCCCGGGTGCTGGCGATCGGCAACCCGGACGACCCGACCGCGCACTTCGCGACCATCTGCCGGGCCGAGTCCGGCTGGCACGTGATCCACATCGACGGCCTGGCGACACCGAACTTCACCGGGGAGCCGGTCCCCGAACCGTTACGCCCGCTGCTGCCGTCCCCGGAATGGGTGGAGGAACGCCGGCAACGCTGGGGTGAGGGTTCCCCGCTGTGGCAGGCGAAGGTCCGCGGCCTGTTCCCCGAGCAGGCCGACGACGGGCTGATCCCCCTGTCATGGGTGCTCGCCGCCCAACGCCGCTGGGCCGAATGGGACGAGCAGGGCCGGCCGACGCAGCTGGGCCGCCGTGTCGTGTCCTGCGACGTGGCCCGGTTCGGTGACGACGACACGGTGATCGCGATCAGGCAGGGGCAGGTCGTCGAGTCCCTGCACCGCTGGCACGGCCTGGACACGATGGCCGTCACCGGCCACGTGATCGCGAAACTCGCCGGGCAGCAGACCGCGCTCGCCGTCGTGGACGTGATCGGCATGGGCGCCGGGCCGGTGGACCGGCTACGCGAGCAAGGCAAGAGCGTGGTCGGCTTCAACGCGTCGCACGCAAGCCCCCGCCGGGACCGCTCCGGGGAGCTCGGTTTCGTCAACACCCGTTCGGCGGCCTGGTGGAACCTGCGCGAGCAGCTCGACCCGGCCTACGGGGCGACCCTCGCCCTTCCGCCGGATGACCAGATGGCCGCGGACCTGACCGCACCCCACTGGCGGGTCACCTCCACCGGACGCGTGCAGGTCGAATCGAAAGACGCCATCCGCAAACGGCTCGGCCGTTCCACCGACGCGGGGGACGCGGTCGTGCAGGCCGTCTGGCTGCCGGCCAACCCGGTCGACCAGGACGTGACCGGCGTGCACCCCTACCAGACCAGCCCCGACGGTGAAGGCGTGTACCGCTGGGCGTGACCGACGTGAGGAGCAGGCGTGGTCGACGTGATGCCCGCCCCGATCGCCGGACCCGAGGTCGGCTCCGGGTTCGACGCGACCCGGCTGTTCGCCCTGTGGGCGGACGGGAAGGTGTTCGACACCGGCCCGGTCGAGGTCCGCGACCTCGAGGACATGCTCCGCGTGGACGGCAAGGCCCGCGCCGTCGAGCAGGTGCTCACCCTGCCGTTGCGGTACGCCCCCTGGTCGATCATCCCCGGCAAGGACGACCGGGGGGAGGCGGCGTTCGTCACGGACGCGCTGACCCGGCCGGCCAACGCGGGTGGCATGTCGACGCCGATGGAGCTGGTCGTCGGGCAGATGACGGGGGCGACCCTGTTCCGCCGCGCCTTCTTCGAGAAGGTGTTCACGATCCGGGACGGCCGGGTCGTCTACGACAAGCTGGCGTGGCGCCCCCCGTCGACCTGCTACCTGGCGCACGACGAGACAGACGCCGCGTTCGCCGGGTTCAAGCAGCGCACCTGGCGCGGCAAGCAGTTCATCGACGTGAACATCCCGGCGCAGCGGTCGTTCGTCTTCGTCCACGGCCAGCACCGCGACCCGATCAACGGCACGTCCGACCTGGACGTGGCCTACCAGGCGTGGCAGACCAAGCAGAAGATCCGCTTCCTGTGGGCGATGTTCCTGGAGAACCTGGCGATGCCGCGGGCCGTCGCGCAGGCGTCGAACGAGGACCCGGCATCGAAGGACGACCTGGCCCGCAAGATCGCCAAGTTGAAGGGCGGCGGTGTCGCGGGCATCGGCCCGAACGAGAAGGTCACCCCGTTCGAAACATCGCAGGGTGCGGGGGCGTCGTTCGAGGCGGCGATCCGCTACCTGGACGGAGAGATGACCGGCAGCGTGCTCGCCGGATTCGTCGACCTGGCCGACGCGGGCGCGTCCGGCCGCGGGTCGATGGCCTTGTCGCAGGACCAATCCGACTTTTTCATCAAGACCCGCGAGGCGGTGCTGCGGGAGATGTCCGCCGCCGTGCAGGGGTTCCTGCTCGCGGACCTGGTCCGGTGGAACTTCGGCCCCGCCGCGTCGGTGCCCACGTTCAAGATGGGGCCGATCTCCGAGGGTGACGCGGAGCAGGCGATCAGCCTGCTGCAGGCGCTGTCGGTGGCCCCGTCGATGACGGTGCTGCCGTGGGCGTTCATCGACGAGCTCACCTCCCGGGTGGCGTCGTTCCTGAACCTCGACGTGGACAAGATCGCGGCGGCGGTACGGCTGCGGCAGGAGAAGAGCGCGTTCCCCGAGCCGTCCGCCCCGTTGCATGCGGCGGTGGCGACGGCGGCGGAGACGATGACCGCGCCGGACCCGGAGCGGGCACTCGCTGAGCGGCTGGCGGGGAAGCTGTGAGCCAGCAGACGCAGGACCGGCAGGCCGCCGGTGTGGTCACGGTGGCGACGATCCTCGCGTCCACGTTGCCGCCGGCGCTGATGGCCGCAGCGCTCGCGCAGGCCCTCGGGATCACCGTGCAGGCCGCGGCCGGACTGTTGAGCATCACCCCGCCCGTGCAGGCGGCGGCGGCGGGTCCGGCGACGGCGGCCGTGCAGGCGGCGGCCGGCACCTACCGGGCTGCCTACCTGAGCGCGGCTGCGGGCCGGGTGAAGACGCGGATGGCCGCCGGGAAGACGCTGGCGCAGGCGTTGAAGGCGGAGGCGCCGCTCGCTGTCGCGCATCTGCGGGCGCAGCGTAACCGGGTCCGGGCCGCCGCCCAGGTCGATGGGCAGGTGACGGCGCACGGGCCGCTGCTCGGCTGGTACGCGGTGATGGACGGCCGTACGTCGGCCGAGTGCGCGGCAGCGAACGGGCGGAACTTCAGCGTCACATCCCCGCCGGTGATCGGCCTGCCCGGCTCTGTGCACCCGCATTGTCGGTGTCGTGCCGGCGCGCCGCATGTGAACGCGGGCACGGTCGACCGGGCGGTACGCGCGGTGAGCGGTGAGCGGAGGGCGGCGTAGATGGCGGGCGTGTGCACCGGACCCGGGCCGTGCGACACGACTCCGTTCGGCACCGGCAACAACTGGGTGAACAAAGTCGGCGGTCTACCGCTGTACATCCGGGCAGTCGCCAAGGCGTTTCGCCGTCAGGGGCTCACCGAGTCGCAGGCGATCGAACGGGCCGTCGGCGTGGTCCGTAACTGGGCGCAGGGCAAGGGCACAGTGAGCGCGGCGACCCGCGCCCGGGCGGTGAAGGCACTCGCCGAGTGGGAAGCGAAGAAGACCGCAGCGCACACGCTGACCGCCGACCCGCCGCAGGCTGTCGACCTGGCCTGGGACGAGTCCAAGCATCCCCGCAACCGGGGCCGGTTCGCGCCGAAAGGCTCACGGACCGTCGGCGCGCAACCCAAACCGAAGGGCTCCGACCTACCCCCCAGCCTGGTCGCGCAGGTGCGGGACTTCCAGAAGCGGGCCGGGCTGCCGGTCACCGGAACATTCGACCAGGCGACGAAAGCCCGGATCACCGCGTTGACCGGGCCGAAGCCGGCCGGGTCGAAGACGGCGAAGCATGCGGCGGCGCTCGCGAAAGCCGCGGCGCGGAAGAAGGCTGCGGCGGCGCGGAAAGCGGCACGCGCCCAGCAGAAGGCGCAGCGGGCGAAGGTGTCCGCCGCCAAACATCAGGCCGCGTTGGACCGGGCCGCCCGCGCCCGCACCGCCGCCGCCGTGAACAAGCTCACCGCGGCACAGCGGGCCACCTACCGGCAGCGCCAGCCGCAACCACCGGCCGGCTACACGTGGACCGGCAAGGACCATCTGCGCGCCACCGGCACCACCGTGCAAGCCCAGCAGGTCCGCAAGGTGGTCGGCCTGGCCAGCCCGCTCACCTCCGCCGACAGCGGGCAGCACGTCACCGTCTCCGCGCTGGTCAAGCACGGCGAGGCGATGCCCCCGGCGCCAGGCACCGGCCGGGCCGGGCGGTTCCCGATCCGTAACCACGACGACCTGCGTAAGGCCATCCGCGCGGTCGGCCGCGCCAAAGGCGACCACGCGCAGGTACGCCGGTTCATCATCCGCCGCGCCAACGCCATCGGCGGCGCGCATCTGATCCCCGACAACTGGGCAGCAGACGGGAGCCTGAAGTGACCACCGCCGTCCTCACCCCCTACCGGCGTGACCTCGCGAAGAACCTCGGCGGCCGACTGTTCCGCAAGCAACTGCTACCGGTCGGCTCGATCAACTACAAGGGCCGCACGCTGGACTTCACCCGCGACTACCTCGCCGACCTCGCCAACGCGTTCGAAGCGAAGGCCTACGACGCCGTGAAGTTCCTGCTCGCACCGTCGGACAACACGCACACCATGGACCCCGAGCGGATGCGCGGAACATTGCGCGGCGTCGAACTCGCCGACGACGGGCTCTACGGCTACCTCGACCTGTCCGACGGCGCCGCCCAACTCGTGACCGAGCACCCGGACCTCGGCGTGTCCGCCCGCATCGTCGAGGGGCTCGCCCGCGCCGACGGCAAGACGTTCCCCCGCGCCATCCAACACGTCCTCGGCACCCTCGACCCGCGGGTGACCGGGATGAAGCCGTGGGAGGCCGTGGACCTCGCCGGCGACGACGTTCCGACCGTCGACCTGACGGACGGCACCTACACCCAGGAAGGGGCCACCATGCCCGAGATCACCGAGGAGCAGAAGGCGCTCCTCGACCGGCTGGCGGCCCTGCCCGCCGACCGGATCGACGCGCTGCTCACCCCCCCGACGGCCGACACCGAGCCGTCCGAAGCCGAGATCACCGCCGCGCTCGACGCGCTGGAGGTCGAAGCGAACACAGAGCCGGCCGAACTGTCCGCCGAAGCGCAGGCAGCGATCGACCTGGCGAAGGCGCAGGCCGAGCAGGCCAACAGCCGCGCCTCCGACCTGGAGCGGGCGCTCGCCCGCCAGTCGTGGGCCGCGCAGCGCGCCGAACTGGCCGCTGCCGGCGTGCCGCCCGCAGACCTGGACCTGGCGACGCCGCTGCTCGAGCAGCCGACGCCTGCGGTCATCGACCTGGCGAACGACGAGAAGGTCGACGCGACCGAGATCGTCCGCCGGCTCCTCGACGCCCGCAAGGGCACCGTCGACCTGTCCCGCGAGGTCGGCACCTCCCACACCGCCCCGGACGACTCGGACGCGCAGGCCGCGCTCGAGGCGTGGGAGCGGCAGTACCCGGCGAAGCGCTGACCAGCCCTTCACAGTCAAGGAGAGACCCATGAGTGCGATTGCTCCCCGTTTCACCGAAGGGCCGGTCACCTACACGGTCGCCGAGCCCGTCACCGGCGGCCAGCTCGTGGAGGCCCGCGCCAGCTCGGTGGTCGGTGTGGCCGCCGCTGGCAGCCTCGCGGTGCTCGGTGTCGCGTTGAAGGACGCCACCAACGCCGCCGCGGCCACGAACGACGCGACGGCGCTGCCGTCCACCGTCCCGGTCGCCGCCGACGTGCACGTGTACGTCACCTACGCGGCGGCGGCGAACTTCGGCGACAAGCTGATCGCCGCCGCGAACGGCCAGGTCACCCCGGCCGGTGCCACCCCCGACGCGCGGACCATCGTCGGCTACTGCTCCAACCCTGGCGGGGTTGGAGCAGGCGCCGTCGGGCTCGCGTTCATCGACTGACCGCCGCCCACGCGGCCCTGAGCCTCCCAAGGAGAGGACATGACCACACGCTTCATCAGCGTGGACGACGGCCAGAAGCTCACCGTCTCCGCGCTCGTCAAGGACCCGACGCTGATCCCGCGGCGCATCCTCGACATCGCCAACAACATGTTCGTCGCGGACAAGATCCTGCGTCCGGGGCCGTCGCTGCCCTCCGGGGTGGCGAAGTACTTCGAGTCCACGCCCATGTTCGCCGACGACGACGTCGCGATCGTTGAGGAGTTCGGCAAGATCCCGGTCGGCCGTAACTCGCTGGGCGACGTGAAGTTCCTCCGGGCGGTCAAGCGGGCGCTCGCGGTGCTCATCTCCCAGGAGATGATCAACCGCAACGACGTGGACGCGGTCAACACGCAGATCAACCAGGTCCGCAACACGATGGTCAAGGGCATCGACGACGCGGCGATGGGCACGATCCTGGGCAACGCGAGCGTGAACACGATCGCAGCGTCGGCCGCGTGGTCGTCGTCCACGTCGAAGATCCGCCTCGACCTGGCCGACGCGATCAAGTCGGTGGCCGACTCGACCGACGCGAACGGCGGCAACTTCGGCTTCACCCCGGACACGCTGGTCATCAACACGACTGCGCAGGCCGACTTCCTGTCCTCCGACGACGTGGCGAAGGTGTTCGTCGGCAACGTCGCGGACCAGAACCCGCTGCTGCTGGGCAAGCTGGGGCCGAACTTCTTCGGCCTGGACGTGATGGTCACCCGGTCGGCGACGCTGGCCGGTAAGGCGCTCGTGCTGGAGCGGGGAACCGTCGGGTTCATCTCCGACGAACGGCCGTTGCAGGCCACCCCGCTCTACGAGGACCGGCCGACCGAGACGTGGCGGTCGGACACGGTCCGAGCCTCCGCGATCGGCATCGATCAACCGAAGGCGGCATGCGTGATCACTGGCGTCTAGCGCGCCACCGTCTGGTCGCCTCGCGTCGGCACACGCGGCAGACGCGAGCGCCCCGGCTGTTGATCACAGTGTTGTCTTCGTCGTAGGGATGCCCGCTCGGGCATCGGGTGCGGTCTTCGGGTCTCAGCTTCCGCTGCTTCCCCACCGCGATGTATCCCCGGAGCCGGTTCTCCCCGTTCGTCACGGGCTCCAGGTGCGCCGGGTTCACGCAGTCCCGCACACGGCAGAGATGGTCGAGCTGCAGCCCCGCGGGCACCGGGCCGAAGGTCAGTTCGAATGCCAGCCGGTGCGCCAGCACCATGCGGTTCCCGTGGCGGATCTGCGCGTAACCATTCGGGGTTCTCGCTAGCCCCTGATAGCGCCAGCAAACGCCCGGATCGCTCCGATCGACCCGCTTCCAAAGCCGCGTCGCGACATCGCCGCGGATACGCTGGGCCACGTCGAACCTCCTCGTAGGTTCGGCCACGCCCCGGGACGGTTACCGCCGTCGCCGGGGTCTTTCGTCCCCCGAACGATACCGAGAAAGGGGCCCGCCATGGGTCAGCAGGAGCCGATGAAGGCCGGGAAGTACGAGCTGCACGTCGACCATTGGCGCAAGGTCACGTCCAGGCCCGGCCAGCCGTTGGAGTACGAGCTGTACGGCCGGTCGCACACCGACGCGGACGGCAACCCGAAGGTCATCGTCGAGCTGCCCGCGGAGGAAGCGGAACGGCTCAAGGACGTGATCAGCAAGCCGGGTGAGCGGGCGAAGGCCGAGGCGGAGCGGCTACGCGCCGAGGCGGAGCGGCTGTCCGCACGTGCGGCCGAGCGTGAAGCGCAGGCGAAGGACGTGGACAAGGACGCACGGGCGGTCGGGAAGTCCTGATGCCTTACGCCGTCCCGGATGATGTGCGGGGGGTGCTCGCCGGCAGTGAACTGCTGGCGGGCACCGCCGCATCGCTGACGGACACCGACCTGGTGACGGCGATCGACGAGGCGCAGCAGGAGGTCGACGGTCGGCTCGCGGCCCGGTACGCGGTGCCGTTCACCGACCCGCCGCCCGCCGTGGTGGCCTCCGTCACCCGGGACATCGCCGCGTGGCTGGCCACCCTCACCTGGCGGCGCGGTGAGCCGATCGCGGCGACCGAACCGGCCGCGTTGCGCTACCAGCGGGCTGAGGGGCTGCTCGGGCAGCTGGCCAGCGGCAACCTGTCGTTGGACGTCGACCCGGCGCCGGTCGCCGCGTCGCAGGCCGCGGTGGTCAACCGTTACGACGGCGACCTGTTCGGACCGGACGACTTCGGTCTCGGCCCGGCGCCGGCCGGCTGGGGCCGGTGGCCTGACCGTGCCTGGTGACTTCGCCGCCCGCATCGATGAACTGCTGAGCGATGTCGGCGATGGTGACCTGACCGGCCGCTGCGAGGTTGATCAGATCTACGCGCGCTACCAGCATGAAGGCGTGGAGTTCCGCCATCCGGAAGGCGGCCAGGCGAAGTACCTCGAACAGCCGCATTTGCAGGCCACTGAGGACTACATGCGCCGGCTCGCGAAGAGCACACTGGAACCGCACGGCCTCATCGATGCGATGGCGGACAACATGGAGCATCTCTCCCGCGCGGTCTACGACCACGCGCCGTTCGAGTTCGGTGACCTGCGCGCCTCCGGGCATCCGACCGTCGAAGACGACGGGCATGTCGTGTACGACCGGCCGCCGCTGGTGCACCGGCTCACCGAGGACGAGTTGAAAGCCAAGGACCGGGTGCGGGACCTCGGGTTCGGGCACTGATGCTCGCCGTCGCCGACGTGGCCGGCTTCCTGTCCGGGCTGGGGATCACCGCGCCGGTGCTGTCCCTCGAGGATGTGGTCGCGCAGAAGCCCGCCATGCAGCATGTGATCGCGGTGCCGACGGGTGGCCCGCGGATGCTGCTGGAACGGCTGATCGACGTGCCGACCTTCCAGCTGCGGTCGGTCGGCCTGCAACGGGACTACGCGAGCGCGGAAACCCTCGCCGGGCAGGTCGATTCGGCGTTGCTCGCGGTTCGGCCGCCAGCGACGATCGCGGGCCGCCCGCTGACCGTGGTGGACCGGGTCGGCGGGCCGCCGTCGTTCTTCGCCCGTGACAGTGCGGGGCGGACGGTGTTCGTCTGCAACTACCTGTTCGAGGTCGCCGCC
>DASSKL010000012.1 GCA_035690485.1 Mycobacteriales bacterium
CGGCACTGCCGATGACCTGTCGCCGCTGCACGGCGTACCCGTCGCGATCAAGGACCTGACCCGCACCGCGGGTGTGCGCACGACGTTCGGCAGCGCCGCCTTCACCGACGCCGTGGCCGACATCGACGACCACGTCGTCACCCGCCTGCGCGCGGGCGGCACGGCGATGCTCGGCAAGACCAGCACGCCGGAGTTCGGCCTGCCTTGCTACACCGAGCCCGACGTCGCGCCACCCGCCCGCACGCCTTGGGACCTGTCGCTGTCGGCGAGCGGGTCCAGCGGGGGAGCGGCCGCCGCGGTCGCCGCCGGGCTGGTGCCGCTCGCCCACGGCAACGACGGTGGCGGCTCGGTGCGCACCCCGGCGAGCGTCTGCGGGCTGGTCGGGTTCAAGCCGTCGCGGGGCCGGGTCTCCAACGGGCCGCGCAGCGCCGACGTCGCGATGCTTGCCTGCCACGGCGTGCTGGCCCGAACCGTCGCCGACGCGGCGGCCTTCCTCGACGTCACGGCCGGGCCAGCGGTCGGCGACCCCTGGTGGGCACCGCCGCTGCCGCCCGGTGAGACGTTCCTCGAACACGCCCGTCGCGCGCCGGTGCCGTTACGCATCGGTCGCTTCATGACCCCCGTGCTGGCCGACGTCGTGCCGCACCCGGCCGTCGTCGCCGCTTTCGAGGGCACCGGCGAGCTTCTCGAGGCACTGGGTCACCACGTGGAAGACGTGCCCTGCCCCTTCGACCCCGGTGTCGTCCCGCACTTCGAGGCGATGTGGGCTGCGGGCGCGGCCGCGATGCCGATCACGTCCGAGGCCGAGCTGCGGTTGCGGCCGCTGACCCGATGGACCCGCGCTCAGGGTCAGGGGCTCAGCGGGCAGCAGCTGATGGCCGCGCTGATGGCCGCCCGGCTCGCCGCGCACGACGCGCTCGTGACGATGAGCGGCTACGACGCCGTGCTCGTGCCGACACTCGCCGACCTCCCGCAACCGGTCGGAGGCATTCGCAACGACGACGACCCGGCAGCGGATTTCGAAGCGCAGAAGGCCTTTTCGCCGTACTGTGCGCCGTTCAACATCACCGGGCAGCCGGCGATCTCGCTGCCGCTGCACTGGACCGACGAGGCGCTGCCGGTCGGCGTGCAGCTCGTCGGGCGCCCGGCCGGTGAGGGGCTGTTGCTGTCGTTGGCCGCGCAGCTCGAGGCGGCCCGGCCTTGGCGCGACCGCCGCCCGGACATCTGGTGAGCGGGCCGGTCGAACCGGACCTGGCGCGGCTGGCCGGGCTGCACGGTGTGGCGACGGACTACGAGGACCAGCAGCACCGGCTGGTCCGGGTCGGCCGCGACAGCGTCGTCGCGACCCTGGCCGCGCTCGGCGTCGACGCGTCGACGCCGGCGGCATTGGCCGCCGCGCTCGAGGATGCGCGGCTGGCGCCATACCGCCGGCTGCTGCCGCCGACCGTCGTCGTCCGCCAAGGCGTCGGCGCCGCTGTCGAGCTGCACCCCGTCGACGACCGCGCCCCCCGGGTGCGGCTCGTGCTGGAGAGCGGCGACGAAGGTGCCGGCCTGACGTGGCGCACGGCCTACGTCGCACCGGTCGAGGTCGATGGCCGCGCGGTCGGCACCCGCACGCTCGTGCTGCCGCCCGACCTGCCGCTGGGTTACCACCGGCTGGAAGCCTCGGCGGGGGACCAGACCGCGACGGCGACCGTCATCGTCGCCCCTGACCGGCTGCAGCTGCCCCCGCGGCTGACCCGGGCGTGGGGCTGGATGCTGCAGCTCTACGCCGTGCGGTCCGCGCGGTCCTGGGGGATCGGCGACTTCGCCGACCTGGCGGATCTCGTGCGCTGGAGCGCGGCCGACGGCGCCGGCTTCTTGCTGTGCAACCCGCTGCACGCCGTCTCGCCGGTGCCGCCGCTGCAGCCATCGCCGTACTACCCGGCGAGCCGGCGGTTCGCCAATCCCCTCTACCTGCGGGTGGAAGACACCGCCCGCTATGCCGCCGCACCCGCCGGCGTACGCCGGCGCATCGACGTCCTGGCCGCGCGGCAGCAGGCCCGTAACCAGGGCGACCGGCTCGACCGGGACACCTGCTGGGCGGCGAAGCGTGAAGCTCTCCAGCTGCTGTGGGTCCAAGCGCCCGAGCCGCCCGGCGCGCTGGAGGAGTTCCGGCAGCGGGAGGGCTCGGACCTCGAGGCCTTCGCCACCTGGTGCGCGCTCGCCGAGCAGCACGGCAGCCAGTGGCAGCAGTGGCCCGAGGAGCTGCGGCACCCCGACGCTCCGGCCGTCATCCTGGCCCGAGGGCGGCTGCGTGACCGCATCGACTTCCACGCCTGGCTGCAGCTGCTGTGCGAGCAGCAGCTCACCGCGGCCGAAGATGCGGCCGAGCGCAGCGGCATGCCGGTCGGCGTCGTCCACGACCTGCCGGTCGGGGTCGACCCCGGCGGGGCGGACGCCTGGGCGCTGCAGGACCTGCTGGCGGTGACCACGACAGTGGGCGCGCCACCCGACGCGTTCAACCAGCAAGGGCAGGGCTGGGGCCTGCCGCCCTGGCGGCCCGACCGGCTCGCCGATGTCGGCTACCGGCCCTACCGCGACCTGCTGCGCGCCGTCCTCCGGCACGCCGGTGGGCTGCGGGTCGACCACATCCTGGGCCTGTTCCGGCTGTGGTGGGTGCCGGCCGGGAGGAGTCCGGCGGAGGGCACCTACGTGCGTTACGACGCCGACGCGCTGCTCGGCGTCCTCACCCTCGAGGCCCATCGGGCGGGGGCCCTGGTCATCGGCGAGGACCTCGGCACGGTCGAGCGGCGGGTCCAGCGGGAGCTCGCCGACCGCGGCATCCTCGGCAGCGCGGTGCTGTGGTTCGAGCGCTCGGTCGACCCCGACACCGGCGAGGAGGGCGGCCGGCGGCCGCTCGAGGAGTGGCGTGAGCTCGCGCTGGCCAGCATCACCACCCACGACCTGCCGACCGCCGCCGGTTTCCTCGTCGGCGAGCACGTGCGGGTGCGCGACGAGCTGCACCAGCTGGCCCGACCCGTCGAGGAGGAGCGGCAGTCGGCGGCGGTGGAGCTGGCCGAGCTGTGCGAGCTGCTGCGCGCGAACGGCCTCGTCGGGGCGGACCCCACCCGTGACGAGCTGCTCCTCGCCATGCACGCGGCACTGACCCGCACGCCGTGCCGCCTGGTCGCGGTCGCCCCGGGCGACGCCGTGGGCGACCTGCGCCAGCCGAACCTGCCCGGCACCGTCGACGAGTACCCGAACTGGCGGCTGCCGATTGCCGACGCCGAGGGCCGGCCGCTCACCGTCGAGGACCTGCGTGCCGACCCCGGCGTACGACGTGTGGTCGCGCTGATGCAGGAACATCTCTGATCGCGTCGAAGCACCCGACCGGGCGGCGCGTCGCGCGGGGGTCGACGTGCCGCCCTTGCGCGCCGAGCCAGGAGGGGTTGGGTACCGTTTCCGCCGTGACCCACCGCACCATCCGGCGCGCGACCGCCGTGATCACGGGCCTGACGATTCCGTTGCTGCTCGCGACGCCGGCCCTCGCCCGCGACGACGGCGAGATCCCCTCGCACATCGGCCCGTGGTACGTCGTCGGCGTCTACGTCGCCGTGCCGCTCCTCGTCTTCCTCGGCATCTGCACGTTCGTGCTGCTGCCGGCCATGCTGCGGGCCCCGCGCTACCGCCCGGGCAAGCCGTGGCACCACGACCCGCTGTGGTTCGGCGGGCCGGACGATCCCGAGGAGGCGCTGCGCGGGGCGCGCGCCGGTGTCACGTCGAAGGGTGGCGCACGTGCCGAGTGGTGACGGGTTCACCGACGCGCAGGTCCGCGAGATGAGCCAGGCTCTGAGTTCGGCCAGCCGCGACACCGGGCTGCACTTCTCGGTCTTCGTCGGGCCGGTCGACCGACCGATCCGCACCTACGCGGAGAGGCTGCACGCAGCGCTCGGCGACAGCGCGCCCGCGGGGGTGCTGATCTGCGTCTCGCCCGGCGACCGGGAGATGGAGATCGTCACCGGCGCCGAGTCGGGCCGGCGGCTCAACGACCGCAACTGTGCGCTGGCCGCGATGTCGATGGCGTCGACGTTCTCCGGTGGCGACCTCGTCGGGGGCGTGGTGACCGGCCTGCGGATGATGGCCGACATCGCCGGCCGCGTCCACGTAGAGCAGTAGCGCCGGGCCAGAGCAGGCTAGACAGACGCGGCGTCGCGCTCCCGCCCGCGCAGCGCCCGGGCCACGGCGTCGCGGCCCTCGCTAACCAGGCGCCGCAGCGCCGGCTCGGGCCGCACGGCCGCGAGCCACTCGTCGGTCGCCGTGATGGTCTCCTGCTCGACCAGCAGCGACGGGTAGAGGCCGACCACGACCTGGTGCGCCATCTCGTTCGTCATCCGCGCCCAGACGTCGGGCAGCGCGGCGAAGTAGGCGTCGCGGTAGGGCCGCAGCAGCTCGATCTGGTCGGGCTGCATGAACGCACCGATCACGGCGGCGTGCTCGGCGTTGGGCAGCTCGTCGGACAACGCCAGCTCCCACGCCTGCCGCTTCGCCTCGGCGGTCGGCATCGCGGCGCGGGCGGCCCGGACGTGCCGGCGGCCCTGCGCGGTGTTGTCGCGCGCGAGCTCGGCCTGCAGGTCGGCTTCGCCGGCGGCGCCGAGCGCGACGAGCCGGTGCAACAGGTGCCAGCGCAGCTCCGTGTCGACGGTCAGCCCGTCGACGTGCCGCTCACCCGACAGCAGCCTTCGCAGCAGCGCGATGTCGTCGTCGCCGTGCGCTGCCGAGGCGAACGTGCGCACCCACGACAGCTGGTGGTCGGTGCCCGCCGGCGCGTCGTACAGGAACTGCCGGGACGCGTCGGCGAGCTTGCGCAGCCCCACCGGCCGGTAGGCCGGCTCGGTGAAGGTGTCCAGCGCGGCCTTCGCCAGCCGCTGCAACGACTGCACGAGCCCGATGTCGGACTCCGCGCCGACACCTGCGAGCACGAGGTCGACGTAGTCGCGGGTCGCCATCTCGGCGTCGCGGGTCATGTCCCACGCGGCCGTCCAGCACAGCGCCCGCGGCAGCGAGTCGCGCAGCTCGCCGATGTGCTCGATGAGCGTGCGCTGCGACCGCTCGTCGAGCCGGATCTTCGCGTAGGTGAGGTCGTCGTCGTTGATCAGCAGCAGGTCGGGCACCCGCTTGCCGGCGAGCTGCGGGACCTCGGTCGTGGCGCCCGTCACGTCGAGCTCGACGCGCTCCCGTCGCAGCAGCCCCTCGCTGGTGCGGTCGTAGAGCCCGATTGCCAGCCGGTGCGAGCGCAGCGTGGGGTACTCCGTCGGGGCCTCCTGCTCGACCGCGAACGAGCCGAACGTGCCGTCGGCGCCGACGTCGAACCGCGCCCGCAGCGTGTTGACGCCCGCGGTCTCCAGCCACTCCTTCGACCAGGCGGACAGGTCGCGCCCGGAGGCCTGCTCGAGCTCGACCAGCAGGTCGCGCAGCGTGGTGTTGGCGTACTCGTGGTCGCGGAAGTAGCTGCGCATCGCGTGGAAGAACGGCTCGGGCCCGACCCAGTGCACCAGCTGCTTGAGCACCGACGCGCCCTTGGCGTAGGTGATGCCGTCGAAGTTCGTGCGGACCGCGTCGTTGTCCTCGATGTCCGCGGCGATCGGGTGCGTCGTCGACAGCTGGTCCTGCCGGTAGGCCCAGGTCTTCTCGACGTTCGCGAACGTCGTCCACGCGTGCGTCCAGCGGGTCGCCTCGACCTGCGCGACGACGCTGGCATAGGTCGCGAACGACTCGTTGAGCCACAGGTCGTCGAACCACCGCATCGTCACGAGGTCGCCGAACCACATGTGCGCCATCTCGTGCAGGATCGTCTCGGCCCGCCGCTCGTAGGACGCGTCGGTGACCTTCGACCGGAAGACGTAGTCCTCGAGGAACGTCACGCAGCCGGCGTTCTCCATCGCGCCGGCGTTGAACTCCGGCACGAAGCACTGGTCGTACTTGCCGAACGCGTAGCGGTAGTCGAACAGCTGGTGGAAGAAGTCGAAGCCCTGCTTGGTGACGGTGAAGATTTCCTCGGCGTCGAGGTGTTCGGCGAGCGACCGGCGGCAGTAGATGCCGAGCGGGATGCCGTCATGCTCGTCGTGCACCGCGTGGTAATGACCCGCGACCAGCGCGGTGATGTAGGTCGACATCCGCGCGGTGGGCGTGAACAGCCAGCGGCTTCCACCGCCGGCGGCGTCCTCGACCCGGGCTTGCGTGTTGGACACGACGACCCAGTCGGCGGGCGCGATGACGCGGAACTCGTACGACGCCTTGAGGTCGGGCTGGTCGAAGCACGCGTACATCCGGTGCGCGTCGAACGTCTCGAACTGCGTGTAGAGGTAGACGCCGTCGTCGACCGGGTCGATGAACCGGTGCAGCCCTTCGCCGGTCCGCATGTAGACGCAGTCGGCGACCACGCGCAGCTCGTTCGACTCGCGGAGACCGTCGAGCTGCAGGCGGTGGCCGGTGAAGGCGCTTTCGTCGATGGGGCGGCCGTTCAGGGTCGCCTCGACGATGCGGTCGGCCGTGATGTCGATGTGGGTCGAAGCCCCGGGCTCGGTGCAGGTGAAGGCGACCGTGGTCTCGGACCGGAACGTTCGGTCGCCGCTTCCGGCCCCCCGAAGGTCGAGGTCGACGGCGTAGGACGCGACGTTGAGCAGCGCGGCCCGGGCGCGCGCCTCGTCACGGGTGATGTTGTTGTCGCTCACGGTGGGGGAGTGTTTCACGCAGCGAGGCCGACTACCCCTCTCGCTCGCGCCCGACGTACGGTTTGGTTGTGAGCGCAAGCGAGATCGACTTCTGGTTCGACCCCATCTGCCCGTGGGCCTGGATCACGTCACGATGGGTGCTCGAGGTGGAGCAGGTGCGTGACGTCACGACCCGGTGGCACGTGATGAGCCTGTCGATGCTCAACGAGGGGCGCGACCTCTCGCCCGACTACAAGGAGTCGATGCGCCGGGCGATCGGGCCGGTGCGCATCTGCACCGCCGCCCGGATCGAGTGCGGCGAGGAGATCGTGCTGCCGCTCTACACCGCCCTCGGCACCCGCTTCCACAACCGGCACGAGCCCCGCGAGCTCGACACGGTCAAGGCCGCGCTCGCCGACGCCGGCCTGCCGGAGTCGCTGGTGGAGGCCGCCGACAGCGAGAAGTACGACGATGCCCTGCGCGCATCGCACGACGACGGCATGAACCGCGTCGGCCTCGAGGTCGGTACGCCGGTGATCGCGGTCGGCGACACCGCGTTCTTCGGCCCGGTCGTGACGCCGATCCCGCGGGGCGAGGCGGCGGGCCGGCTGTGGGACGGCGTGCTGCTCGTCGCCAACACCGACGGGTTCTTCGAGCTGAAGCGCACTCGCGACCGGAAACCGTCGTTCGAGTAGCGCGTAGGGTGCGAAGAAGGGACGTCCCCCGCGCGTGAGGAGAGGGCTGTGACCGACATCGCCAGTCGCGACACCATCTACATCGACGGTGCCTGGGTGCGCTCGACCGGCAACGAGACGATCGACGTCGAGAACCCGACGACCGAAGAGGTCTTCGCCACGATCCCTTCCGGGACGGCCGCCGACGTCGACCGCGCGGTGGCGGCCGCGAAGGCCGCGCTGCCTGCGTGGTCGGCCACCAGCGCGGAGGAGCGTGCGAAGTACATCGCCCGCCTCCAGGAGGCGCTGACCGCGCGGATGGACGAGGTCGCGCGCACGATCGCGACCGAGATGGGCGCGCCGATGAAGATCGCGTCCACCGTGCAGGCCGGGCTGCCGATCGCGACGCTGGCCAGCTGCGCGCAGCTGCTGCCGACGTTCCCCTTCGAGGAGGAGATCGGCAACTCGCTGGTCGTCAAGGAACCGCTCGGCGTCGTCGGCTGCATCACGCCGTGGAACTACCCGCTGCACCAGGTCGTTGCCAAGGTCGGCCCGGCGCTGGCGGCTGGCTGCACCGTGGTGCTCAAGCAGACCGAGGTGGCGCCGCTGTCGACGTACGTCCTCGCCGACGTCATCCACGAGGTCGGGCTGCCGGCGGGTGTGTTCAACATGGTCCCGGGCTACGGCCAGACGGTCGGTGAGGCGATCGCCGCGCACCCCGACATCGACATGGTGTCGTTCACCGGGTCCACCCGGGCCGGCAAGCGGGTCAGCGAGCTGGCCGCCGGCAACGTGAAGAAGGTCGCGCTCGAGCTCGGCGGCAAGTCCGCGAACCTGATCCTGCCCGGGGCCGACCTGGCCAAGGCGGTCGCCGTCGGCGTCGGCAACTGCTACCTCAACTCCGGCCAGACCTGCACGGCGTGGACCCGGATGCTCGTGCACAAGGACAGCTACGACGAGGCCGTGCAGCTCGCCGCGCAGGCGGCCGAGGGCTACACGGTCGGCGACCCGTTCGATGACGCGACCCGGCTGGGCCCGCTGGTGTCGGCCGCGCAGCGCGATCGGGTGCGCGGCTACATCCAGAAGGGGCTCGACGAGGGCGCCCGCATCGTGACCGGCGGGGCGGAAGCGCCGGAGTCGCCGGCCAAGGGCTACTTCGTGCGCCCGACGGTCTTCGCCGATGTGCGCCCGGAGATGACGATCGCCCAGGAGGAGATCTTCGGGCCGGTCCTGTCGATCATCGCCTACGAGGACGAGGACGACGGCGTGCGTATCGCCAACGACTCGATCTACGGGCTCGCCGGCGGCGTGTGGGCCGACACGCAGGAGAAGGCCATCGCGGTCGCCCGCCGCATCCGCACCGGGCAGATCGACATCAACGGCGGCCGGTTCAACCCGATCGCGCCGTTCGGCGGCTACAAGCAGTCCGGCGTCGGCCGCGAGCTCGGGTCCTACGGCATCGAGGAGTTCCTGCAGCCGAAGTCGTTGCAGCGTTGAGGACCTAGACGACGATCCGCATCGGCCGGCCTCGGGCGTCGGCCGGTGCGGGGTCGGGGAGCACGGTCGCGACACCCTGCGTCCAGCGCCGCGCGGTCCAGGCGACCGCGAGTGCGTCCAGCGCGTCGTCGAGCCGCGGCCCGGCGGGCAGCCGCTCGAGATCGGTGAGCACGGCCGGCAGCCAGGTCTGCAGTGCGGCGATCCGCGCGGCAATCCCGGGACTGCCGTGCTTGCTGGGCAGGTCGCGGCCGGTCATGGTCCGGAACGACGCCTCCGGGTGGACCTCCAGGACG
Organism: Mycobacteriales bacterium; assembly: GCA_035690485.1. Taxonomy (NCBI): domain Bacteria; kingdom Bacillati; phylum Actinomycetota; class Actinomycetes; order Mycobacteriales; species Mycobacteriales bacterium. Next base: position 9,157 of record DASSKL010000012.1, read on the forward strand.
TCGGTGCGCTCGCCGAGCGCCTCGTCGACGTCGCGGATCCGCGGCACGATCGCCCACGTCTGGCGCGAGATCGCGCGCCCGGCCTGCCGCCGGGAGAGCTCGCAGGCTTCGGCGTACGACGTCGCGTCGAGCACCGCGCGCACCGGCGCGGTGAAGACCGTGGTGCCGCGCCGGCCGAGCAGCCGCCGCGCCGCCGTGTCACAGGCGCGCGCTGCGTGGTCGGGCAGGCCGATCGGGATGTCGATGGCGACGGCGTCGACTGCGAGAGCGAGCACCGACGTCGCGTCCGGAAGCAGGTGCCAGGTCACGGCAGCGCCATCGAGCCGCGCCCCGATCCAGCCGCCCGGGCAGCCGTCGACTCCGAGCACGCTGACCACTCGGCCAGCATGCCTGGGAGACTGCGCGGGTGCGCGTCTACCTGGGCTCCGACCACGCCGGCTTCGAGCTGAAGCAGCGACTTCTCGACCATCTGCGGTCGGCCGGTCACGACCCGGTCGACTGCGGCCCGGCCGACTACGACCCCGACGACGACTACCCGCCCTACTGCCTGGCGACGGCCGAGCGCACCGTGGCGGACCCGTCGAGCCTCGGCATCGTCATCGGCGGGTCCGGCAACGGCGAGGCGATCGCGGCCAACAAGGTGGCCGGCGCGCGCTGCGCGCTGCTGTTCAGCGAAGAGACCGCGCGGCTCGCTCGCGAGCACAACGATGCCAACCTCGCCAGCCTCGGCGCGCGGATGTACGACGCGGAGCAGGCGATCACGTTCGTCGACGTGTGGCTCGCGACGCCGTTCAGCGGCGACCCTCGTCACGTGCGCCGGATCGGCCAGCTGCGCGACTACGAGCAGGCGCACTAGCCGATCCGCGCTCGGCGAGGACCGTCTCGACGAGGCGTTCGGCAGCCGCCAGGTCGGCAGGCCGGGGCCGGGAGACGTCCCGCGCGCGCATGGCGCCGCTCAGACCGACGATCGACGACGAGCGCTCGTGACGGGGCATCGCCCCATCATGGCGCTCAGCCGGCGTGGGCCAGGCGCTTGGGTGCGGGCGCCTGGGAGGCCGCGCGGTTGCGCAGCACCTGGCGGGCGACCGACTCGAAGTGCACCTCGTCGGGCCCGTCGGCGATCCGCAGCGTGCGGCAGGCGGCCCACATCTCCGCGAGCGGGGTGTCGGCGCTGACACCGGCGCCGCCGTGCACCTGGATCGCGCGGTCGATGACGCCGAGCGCCATCTTGGGCACCAGCGCCTTGATGGCCGACACCTCGACGCGCGCACCCCTGGCGCCCACGGTGTCGAGCAGCCAGGCGGTCTTGAGGACCATCAGCCGGGCCTGGTCGATCTCGACGCGCGACTCGGCGATCCAGCGGCGCACGACACCCTTGTCGGCGAGCGAGCCGCCGAACGCCGTCCGCGACGTCGCCCGGTCGCACATGAGCTCGAGCGCGCGCTCGGCCATCCCGATCGCGCGCATGCAGTGGTGGACGCGGCCCGGGCCGAGCCTGCCCTGGGCGATCGCGAAACCGCCGCCCTCGACGCCGAGCAGGTTGCGGGCCGGGACGCGGACGTGGTCGAAGGTGACCTCGCAGTGCCCGGCCTGGTCCTGGTAACCGAAGACGGGCAGCGATCGCTCGAGGATGACGCCGGGGGTGTCCATCGGCACGAGGATCATCGAGTGCCGGTTGTGCGGCCCGGCGCCGTCGTCGGTGACGCCCATGACGATGGCGACCGCGCACCGCGGATCGGCCGCACCCGATGTCCACCACTTGCGCCCGGTGATGACGTAGTCGTCACCGTCGCGCCGGATCGTCGTGGCGATGTTGGTGGCGTCGGAGCTGGCGACCGCCGGCTCGGTCATCGCGAAGCAGGACCGGATCTGCCCGTCGAGCAGTGGGTCGAGCCACTCACGCTTCTGCTCCTCGGTGCCGAACAGGTGCAGGATCTCCATGTTGCCGGTGTCCGGGGCCGAGCAGTTGGTGGCCTCCGGCGCCAGCGCGGGGGAGCGACCGGTGATCTCGGCGAGCGGCGCGTAGTCGACGTTGGTCAGCCCGGACACGTCGGGCAGGAAGAGGTTCCAGAGCCCGCGCGAACGGGCCTCGACCTTCAGCTCCTCGACGATGGTCGGCACCCGGTGGGGGTCCGTGTAGGTGGCGCGGCGCCGCGCATAGACCGGCTCCGCCGGGTAGACGCACTCGTTCATGAAGGCGGTGAGTCGCTCCTGCAGCTCGAGGCTGCGCGACGAGGAGGTGAAGTCCATCGGTGATCTCCCGGGGAGGTGGGGGCCGTCAGCCGACTGACGACGCTTTGCCGGTGACCGCGCTCACGCGCGAGCGGGTCCTCTTGGATGAGCGGCGCGAGGTGGCGAACATCGCCATCAGCGCCGCGATGATCGCGAGCCCTATCAGGCCGCCGGCGTAGGAGCCGGTCTCCTCGTAGACGCTGCCCATCAACAGCGGGGGCACGAAGCCGCCGAGACCGCCGGCCGCGCCGACGAACCCGGTCACCGCGCCCACCTGCTGAGCGGGCACCTGCTGGGCTACGAGTGCGAACACTGCGCCGCTCGCCAGCCCGAGGGCGGCCGCCATCGTGAGGAACGCGATGGTCGCGGTGGGCTGCAGTGCCGGCGTGGTCGCTTGCACCGCGGCCGTCACGGTCACGATGCCGAATGCGACCGCGAGCACCCGGGTCGCTGCGATCCGGTCGGACAGCCAGCCACCTGCCGGGCGCACCAGCACCGCGAGCACGACGAAGCCGGCCATCTTGGTCGCGGCGTCGTTGGGTGTCAGCGCGTAGACGTTCTTCAGGTAGGTCGGCAGGTAGACGCTGAAGGCGACGTAGCCGCCGAAGCCCACGGCGTACAGGGCCGCGGCCTGCCAGGTGACGGTCAGCTTGAGTGCCGCCGCGAGCCGGCTGACCGCCGATCCCGCCGGGGCGGTGCGGCCGGGGGCGTCACGCAGCAGCAGTGCCGCGCCGATGCCGTAGGCCGCCAGCACGCCCGCGACGATGGCGAACGGCGTCTGCAGGTTGAGGTGGTCGGTGAGCCGCACGGTGGTCAGCGCGCTGATGGCGGTGCCGCCCATGCCCATGCCGAAGATGCCGACGGCGAAGCCGCGCCGCTCCGGCGGGAACCACGCGTTGACGAAGGGCACGCCGACGGCGAACGCGGTGCCGGCGATGCCCAGGAAGAAGCCGCCGACGAGCATGGCCGCGTAGGAGTGGTAGCCGAGGAACCCGATGAAGAGCACCGGGACGATCGTGGCGGCGCTGACCACCGGGAACATCACGCGGCCGCCGAAGCGGTCGGTCAACGCGCCGACCGGGATCCGTCCGAGCGAGCCGACGACGACCGGGACGGCTACCAGCAGCGCCTGCTGGAAGCTCGTCAGGTGCAGGGACTTGGCGAAATGGACGCCGAGGGGGCTGAGCAACGCCCAGGCCCAGAAGTTCAGGGCGAAGCCTGTGGTGGCGAGGCCAAGCATCAGGTTGCGGCGGCTCGAGGTCGCGGTCATACAGGCACTCGCTCGCTGACGGGCAGCACCTGGCGGCCGGTGACGGTGCCGGGCGTGATGCGCACGAACTGGTCGGCCTGATCGGCGACTGCGCTGGCCAGACCGCTGTGCAGGGCCCGTAGCTGCTCGCTGCTGTCGAGCAGGTCAGCGACGCCGACGACCACGACGCTGCTGCCGCTCTGGCCGTCTTCGGCGATGTCGTCGACCTCGAACGCCACGACCGCGCTGCGGCAGGCCCGGCCGAGGATTCCTTCGCGGCGGGTGCGGAAGACGATCGTGTTGCCGTCGACGACGTAGTTGACGGGGATGATGACAGGCAGCGCCTGGTGGGTGACCGCGATACGACCGACACTGTGTGCCTGCAGCATCTGCAGGCACTCCTCGCGGCTCAGCTCACGTAGACGTTCGGTCATGGGTTCGAGTCTCGGTCTCGCCGAGTGCTGTCTCCCAGGGTCGAAGGTCCCGTAGGGTCGGGATGTTGGGCAGGAGGTGAGATGACCGACCCCGCCGGTGATGCCTTTCCGAGCCTCGAAGAGCTGGGGCTGCGGTCGCTGCTGGCCGAGGTCGTCGAGCGGGTCGAGGGCGTCGCCTCGTTGGCCGACCGCCTGCAGGGGCTGCTCGAGGCCGTCGTCGCGATCGGCTCGCACCTGGCGCTCGACGAGGTGCTCGACCGCATCGTGCGGACCGCCGCATCGCTGGTCGACGCGCAGTACGCCGCGCTGGGCGTGCTCGACCCCGGCGGGGACCGGCGGCTGTCGCAGTTCATCACCGTGGGGCTCGACAAGGAGCAGCGTGCGGCGATCGGCGACCTGCCGCACGGCCGCGGGGTCCTCGGGGTGCTCATCGACGAGCCGAAGGCGATCCGCCTCACGAACCTCGCGGATCACCCTGCGTCGTACGGCTTCCCGGCCAACCACCCGCCGATGCGCACGTTCCTCGGCGTGCCGATCAGCGTGCGGGGCGAGGCGTTCGGCAATCTCTACCTCACCGAGAAGCGCGACGGCGGGGCCTTCACGGTCGCGGACGAGCAGATCGTGCTCGCCCTGGCCACCGCCGCCGGTCTCGCCATCCAGAACGCCCGGCTCTACGAGCAGGCGCAGCGCCGCCAGCAGTGGCTCGAGGCGGTCAGCGGGGTGACCACCCGGCTGCTCGGCGGCGCGACCGGTGATGAGGTGTTCCCCGATCTGGTGGCGCGGGCCCGCGACCTGGCCGCGGCCGACCTCGCGCTGCTGGCGCTGCCCGTCGGCGACGGGACGCTGCGGGTCGTGGCTGCCGACGGTGTCGGTGCCGACCAGCTGCGCGGCGGGGCGATACCCGAGCAGTCGCTCGCTGCAGCGGTGATGCGCGACGGCGCGCCGGCGATCGTCGACGATGCGCTGACCGACCCGCGGATCTGGCCCGGGTTGCTGCACGCGGCCGGTGTCGGGCCGGCGCTCTACGTGCCGCTCGGCACCGCCGAAGCGGCGCTCGGCACGCTCGTCGTGGCCGACGTCGGCGCGAAGCCGCCGTTCGGCCCCGACATGCTGCAGCTGGTGGAGAGCTTCGCCGGCCAGGCGGCCGTGGCGCTGCGGCTCAGCGCGGCGGCGGCCGACCGGGAGCAGCTCGCCGTGCTCGGGGACCGCGACCGCATCGCCCGTGATCTGCACGACCTCGTCATCCAGCGGTTGTTCGCCACCGGCATGGCCCTCGAGGGGGCGCTGCGCTCCATCCAGTCGGAGAACGCCGCCGGGCGAGTCCGACGCGCGGTGGACGACCTCGACGAGACCATCAAGGAGATCCGTACGACGATCTTCGCCCTACAGGCGCCGGCACCTGCGTCGGGCGAGGGTCTGCGCAGCGCGGTGCTGCAGGCTTCGCGGACTGCCGCGTCGGCCCTCGGTTTCGAGCCGCACATCGACTTCGCGGGTCCGGTGGACACGCTCGTGCCTCCCGCGATCGGCGAGCAGCTGCTCGCGGTGCTGCGGGAGGCGTTGTCCAACGCCGCCCGTCATGCAGAGGCGTCGTCGGTCGACATCTCGGTCCAAGCCGAGCCGACACAGGTGCGGCTGGCCGTCCGGGACGACGGCAACGGGCTGGCCGAGGGCGGGCGACGCAGCGGTCTGGCCAACATCGCGGCCCGGGCGCGCGACCTGGGCGGCACGTTCACCGCCGAGCGGGGAGAAGACGGAGGAACCGTCGTGACGTGGCAGGTCCCGCTGCCCTCTTGACGGAGGGCCTCAGTGCGTGTCGTGGTCCATCCGGGCGACGAAGGCCGCGGCCTGGGTGCGGCGCTCCATCCCGAGCTTCGCGAGCAGGCTGGACACGTAGTTCTTCACGGTCTTCTCGGCCAGGAACAGCCGCTCACCGATCTGGCGGTTGGTCAGCCCCTCACCGATGAGCTCGAGCACGCGGCGCTCCTGCTCGGACAGGCCCGCCAGCGGGTCGCGGGTCGTGGCCTGCTCCCGCAGCCGCGCCATCACCCGTGACGTGGTGCCGGGATCGAGCAGGGAGCCGCCCCCGGCGACCGTCCGCACGGCGCCGAGGATGTCGGCGCCGCGAACCTGCTTGAGCACGTAGCCGGACGCGCCGGCGAGGATCGCGTCGAACAGCGCCTCGTCGTCGGCGAACGACGTCAGCATGAGGCAGGCCAGCGTCGGGAACTCCGAGCGCAGCTCCCGGCAGACGGTCACGCCGTCGCCGTCGGGGAGCCGCACGTCCAGGACCGCGACGTCCGGCGACACGGCCGGCACGCGGGCCAGCGCCTCGGCAGCGGTCGACGCCTCGCCGACCACCTCGATGTCGCCCTCCGACTCGAGCAGGTCGCGCACGCCGCGGCGTACGACCTCGTGGTCGTCGAGCAGGAACACGCGGATCGGCGCCATGGTGACCTTTGTACCCGGTGACGTCGGCGACCAGCCAGGGACCAAGGTCCCGGTCGCAACGGGACTCTCGGAGGGCCAGGCGATGACGTTGCGCACTGTCATGCCTTCGTGCGGTTGCCGGAATCTATGTGCATCGGAGCCGCGCGGGCTCCCGCGGCGGAAGGAGAAGGAGATGCGCCGCAAGACCCTCGACGCGCTGCTGTCGACCGGTGGTCTGGTTATGGCAGCAGTGCTCGTCATTGCCGGTGCCCTGCTGATGTGGGGCCACTCGTTTGCGAACACGCAGGTGCACGACCAGCTGTCTCAGCAGAAGATCTTCTTCCCGACCAAGGCCGCCATCGCTGCGCAGGCCGAGCCGGAGATCACCAAGTACGTCACGCCGTACGCCGGGCAGCAGGTGACCACGGGCGGCCAGGCCGAGGTCTTCGCCAACCACTACATCAAGGTCCACCTGCAGAAGACGGCCGGCGGCCAGACCTACAGCGAGGTCAGCAGCAAGTTCCTGAGCATGAAGCCGACCGACGCCAACTACCAGCAGGTGTCGCAGCAGCGGCAGACGCTGTTCCAGGGCGAGACCCTCCGCGGGCTGCTGCTCAACGCCTACGCCTTCGGCACTATCGCGACGATCGCGCTGATCGCAGCCTGGGTGTCCTTCGGCGGCGCGGCGCTGCTGCTGCTGCTCGCGGGCCTCGGGTTCTGGCACTCCCGCCGGACCGCTCCGGACGTCGAGGTGCTGGCTCCCACCTACGAGCGGGACAAGGTGATCATCAGCTGACGTAGCAGCTCCACAACCTCGGCGCGTGTGCAGCGGCACACGCGCCGACGTGTGTCTGCGGAACCGTCAGTAGTGGTTCGGGACCTTAGGCCCTGGGCCAAATGCCCGGATCCGCGTGATGCTGGGGCGTCAGCGGCCTTTCCATCTCACGGAGGGACGATCGTGTCCGTCGGCACCGAGCCGCCGCCCACCGCCGGCTACCGCCGGCTGCCGGTCGAGGAGGGGCCCGGCCGGCGACCGCGAGCCCGCCGGCACGCCGCCTACGCGACGATCGTCGCCTGCTACGCCGTGGCCGCCGTCGTCGCCGCGATGCTTGGTGACCGGCTGCCGGTGCCGCGGTGGCTGGCGCTGCACCTGCTGCTCCTCGGCGCGGTGACCAACGCCGTCTTCGTGTGGAGCCGGCACTTCGCCCAGGCACTGCTGCACGCACCGCCGGGGGGCGACCGGGCGGCCGCCGCGCGGGCGACCGTGCTCAACATCGGCATCCTCTGCGTCTTGGTCGGGGTCGGCTGGGACCACGGGCGGGTCACCGAGGTCGGGACCGCCGCCGTCGTCGCCGCGGTCGGCTGGCACGTCGCGAGCCTGGTCCGGATGTCCCGCGGCAGCCGGCTGACCGGCAAGCTGCGCGACGCCGTCTGGTTCTACGCCGCGTCGGGCGCCGCGCTCGCCGCGGGCGCGGTCCTCGGCAGCCTCATGGCGACCGGCCGGTTCGCCGCCGAGCACGAGCGGCTGCACCTCGCGCACGTGCACCTCAACCTGCTCGGCTGGATCGGCCTGGCCGTTGTCGGTACGACGTTCATGCTCTGGCCCGCGGTGCTACGTACGCGCATGGTCGAGGAGGCGCCCGCCGCCGCGCGGCGCACGTTGCTGCTGATGGCCACCGGCCTGGCCGCCGCGGCCGCCGGACTGCTCGCCGGCCAGCGGTGGATCGCGGTCGCGGGCATGGTCGCTTACCTCGCCGGCGTCGCCGTCTCGTTGCTGCCGTTCGCGCGCACCGCCCGGCAGAAGGCGCCCCACACGGCGTCGGCGTGGGCGCTCGCGGCGGGCACCGCATGGCTCGGTGTCTCGGCCGTGGTCGACATCGTCGCGCTCGGGCGCGGGGGAGCCGCCGCGGTGTCGGGGCTCGACCGCATCGTGCCGGTGCTCGCGGTCGGCCTGGCCGCCCAGGTGCTCATGGGCGCGTTGACGTTCCTGCTGCCGGTCACTCTCGGTGGGGGCCCGGCCGGAAACCGGCGGATGACCGCCGAGCTGGAGCAGGGCTGGATCCCCCGGGCCGTGGTCGCCAACACCGGCGTGCTGCTGCTCGCGCTGCCGACGGCCGGTGCCGCGCGCACGGCGGGCTGGGTCATGGCGGTCGCCGGACTCGGGGCGTTCCTGCCGCTGCTGCTCTCGGCACTGACCACGGTCGGCCGCACCGAGGACGAGACGTTGCCGCCACCGTTGCGGGTCGTCACGGTCACCGCGCTGACTGCGGTCGTCACCGTCCTCGCGCTCGTCGCGACCGGCACCTGGCCGGGCGGCCGGACGTCGGTCGCAGTCCCTGCGGACGCGCCGACCCGCACGGTCGCCGTCAGCCTCGTCGAGTTCGCGGTACAGCCCGCGACGATCACGGTGCCCGCCGGCACGCACCTCGTCCTCGACGTGCGCAACCGGGGAGCCATGGACCACGACCTGCGCCTGCAGGGCGGTCCCGGCACCTCGATGCTCGCGCCGGGTCAGAGCCAGCGGCTCGACGCCGGAGTCGTCAGCAAGGGCCTGCTCGCGTGGTGCACCGTGCCCGGCCACAAGGCTGCCGGCATGGTGCTCGCAATCCACGTCTCCGGCCGGCCGCCCGCGGCCGGCGGGCCGGGGGGCATGGACGCCATGCCTGGCAGGACGCAGCCCGGCGGTGCGTCGGCGCCGGCCTGGACGGCGTACGACCCGGCGCTGAAGCCGCTCGCGGGCGGCACCGAGCACCGCGTCACCCTGCACGCCCGTGACGTCGTCCGGGAGATCGCGCCCGGCGTGCGCCAGCAGTTGTGGACCTTCGACGGCACGGCGCCCGGCCCGGTGCTGCACGGGCGCGTGGGCGACCTGTTCACCGTGCGGCTGGTCAACGACAGCCCGATGACGCACTCGCTCGACCTGCACGCCGAGCAGGTCGCGCCCGACATCGGCATGCGGCCGGTGCCCCCCGGCGGCTCGGTCGTCTACCAGTTCCGCGCGATGCATGCCGGCGCCTGGCTCTACCACTGCGGCGTCGAACCGATGCTCCAGCACGTCGCGATGGGGATGTACGGCGCGATCGTGATCGAGCCGATAGCGCTGGTGCCCGCGCAGTCGTTCGTGTTCGTGCAGAGCGACCTCTACCGCGGGCCGGCAGGGGGCGTCCCCTCCATGGGCAGGCTCATGAGCGCCGACCCCGATTACGTCGTCTTCAACGGCTATGCCGACCAGTACGTGCACGCGCCGATCCACGTGCGCGCGGGCCAGCCGATCCGCCTTTGGCTCGTCGACGCCGGTCCCAACGTGCCGAGCTCGCTGCACGTCGTCGGGGCGCAGTTCACGACGGTCTTCAAGGAGGGCGGCTACCTGCTACAGCCCGGCAACGCGCAGGCCGGCGCGGCGTCGCAACTCGACCTCGAGCCGGGAGAGGGCGGGTTCGTCGAGTTCACGCTGCCCGCCGCCGGCCGCTACTCCGTCGTCGACCACCGGCTCGCCGATGCGGCTCGCGGCGCCATGGGGGTGTTCGTCGCGAACTGATGGGCAGCGACTCCCGGGACACGGCGGGCACGGCACCGCCGCGCCGCTGACCCGCCTGCATAACGGTCGAAATCCGGCGCACCTGCGCTGCGCTCCTCGCTAGAACACGTTACAGTCTGCGCGTCACTCGTCGAGACGTGTCAGGGCCACCGGCCCCGCAGAGCACGAGGAGCGCGGCGTGCGATCTCAGCTCCGGGTCGTCTGTGCGGCGGCGGCAGCCAGCCTCATGTTGGCAGCCTGCGGCTCCCGGCTCACTCCTGAGCAACAGCAGCTGGCGATCCGGGCCGGCAACGGCGGCGGCGGGTCGGGCAGCGGGGTGTCGGACCAGTCCGTCAGCACGGGCACGAGCGGCACGAACGCCGGCAGCCCCGTGCCCGGTTCCGCGAGCGGTGCCGGCACGACCGGAGGTTCGCACGCCCAGTCCGGTGGCAGCACCGGGAGCGCCGGTGGGTCGACCATCGGTGGGGCGACCGCGCCGGGCGCGTCGTCGTGCCGGGCTACGAAGGCGACCGACGTCGGCATCACCCCCACGTCGATCACGCTGGCGAACATCGCCGACGTGACCGGCCCGGTGCCGGGCCTGTTCCAGTCGGCGCAGCAGTCGGCGCTGGCCTTCTCGGCGTACTGGAACGCCACCCACGGCGGCATCTGCGGCCGCCAGATCAAAGTGGAGACGCTCGACTCGCGCACCGATGCCAACGGCTACCGCGACCAGATGCTGACGGCCTGCAAGTCGGCGTTCGCCTCGGTGGGGTCGATGTCGGCGTTCGACAACGGTGGCGCGCAGGTCGAGGACCAGTGCGGGATTCCCGACATCTCTGCTGCGGCGGTGACCCCGGAGCACCAGGCGTCCAAGGTGACCTTCGCCGCCAACTCGACCCAGGTGGGCCAGGTCTCCTCGACCGTCCCGGGCTGGATCGCCGAGAAGTACCCGCAGGCCGTCGGCAAGGCGGCGTTCCTCTACATCAACGCCGGCGCCGCCGCCGTCAATGCGCAGGCCGACGTCAAGACCTACGAGCAGTACGGTCACGGCTGGAAGTTCGTCTACACCCAGCCGGTCGACATCTCGACGTTCAACTACGCGCCCTTCGTGCAGAAGATGAAGCAGAACGGCGTGCGTTTCGTGCAGTGGCTGGGCGCCTATCAGGAAGCGGTCCGGCTCGCGCAGGCGATGCAGCAGCAGGGCTTCAAGCCGGACATTTTCCTGCTCGACCCGACCGGCTACAGCTCCGACTACGTGCAGTCGGGCGGCAGCGCGGTCGACGGCACGGTCGTCTACCTCGACTCGGCGCTGTTCCAGGACGCGGGAAGCAACCAGGAGATGGCGACCTACATCACCTGGCTCCATCGCGTTGCGGGCAGTGACGCCCAACCGTCCTACTTCGGCATCTACGCCTGGTCGGCGATGCTGCTGTTCGCGCAGACCGCGGAGAAGATCGGCCCCGACCTCACCCGGGCCAAGCTGCTCGCGGCGCTGAAACAGGTCGACAACTGGACCGGCAACGGGCTGCACTCGCCGCAGCACGTCGGTCCGAGACAGACACCCAACTGCTTCGCGTTCATCCAGCTGCACGGCAGCTCGTGGTCGCGGCTGCACCCCACCACACCGACGTTCGACTGCCGTCCCGACATCGGCGGCTGACCCGTGAACGCGTTCATCGCCTACACCGTCTTCGGGTTCGTCACCGGAGGCGCCTACGCGATCGCGGCCAGCGGGCTCGTGCTGACCTACACCACCTCGCGCATCTTCAACGTCGCCCACGGCGCCATCGGCATGGTCATGGCGTTCGTGTTCTGGCAGCTCGAGGTCAAGAGCGGGTTGCCGACCTGGCTGTCGGTCTTTCTCGTCATCTGCGTGATTGCGCCGCTGTTCGGCGCGCTCGTCGAGCGCTTCGCCATGCGGCGGTTAGCCGGCCAGGACGTCAGCGTCTCGCTCGTCGTCACGATCGGCCTGATGGTCCTGCTGATCGGGGTGGCGCAGCAGGTCTGGCCTCCCGCCGCCCGCACCGTGCCGGCCTTCTTCCCCAACTCCTACGTGCATCTCGGCTCCGCCACCATCACCGGCGACCAGATCCTCACGATTGCGCTGGCCGGCCTCGTCGCCGTGCTGCTGTACGTGCTGCTCAGCCGGGCGCGGGTCGGCGTCGCGATGCGCGCGGTCGTCGACAACACCGACCTCCTCGCCCTGCACGGCGCCCGGCCCAACCGGCTGTCCGGGTTGTCGTGGGCGATCGGCTCGTCGCTGGCGGCGCTGGCCGGCATCCTGCTCGTGACGACGATCGGCCTCGACTACTACGAGCTGACGCTGCTCGTCGTCAGCGCCTACGCCGCCGCCGTGCTCGGCCGTCTGCAGAACCTCACGTTGACCTTCGTCGGGGCTATCGTGCTCGGGCTCGCGCAGTCCTACGTGCAGGGCTACGTCCCGCTCAGCGGTGCGCTCAACGGTCTGCCGCCGGCGATCCCGGTGCTGTTCCTGTTCCTCATCGTCGTACTCCTGCCGCAGGCGCAGCTGCGGATCGGCCAGATCAAGGGCATCTCCTCGGTGCCGGTGCCCTCGGCGCGGCGTACGACGGGGTTCGGCATCGCCTTCGTCGTCGGTGTCGGCCTGATCTCGGCGGTCATGCTCGACGACGCGCAGACGTTCAACTTCGGCATCGGGCTGGCCTACGCGCTGATCGCGCTGTCGCTGGTGCCGCTGACCGGCTACGGCGGCTACCTGTCGCTGGCGCCGTTCACGTTCGCCGGCATCGGGGCCGTGGTCGTCGCCCGGATCTTCCCGCACGGCTCTCCGCTGGGCCTCGTCGTCGGCGCGCTCGCGGCTGCCGCCGTCGGCGCAGTGGTCTCGTTGCCTCTGTTGCGCCTGCGCGGTCTCTACCTCGCGCTCGGCACGATCGCGTTCGCCGACCTGATGGACAAGCTGGTCTTCCAGGCGAGCTGGGCGTTCGGCTACGGGGGCAGCCGGCCGGTGGACCGCATCGGGCTGTTCGGCATGCAGCTGAATTCCGAGCGCGACTACCTGCTGCTCATCGCGGTGGTGTTCGCGCTCGTCGCCGCCGGCGTGCTGGCCATCCGTCGCGGCCCCTACGGCCGGCTGCTGGTCGCCATGCGCGACAGTCCGGCCGCATGCGGCACCCTCGGCCTCGACCTCACTCGCACCCGCGTCCTGCTGTTCACGCTCTCGGCGGGCATCGCCGGGCTGGGCGGCACCCTCTACGCCGGCCTGCGGACGTCGACCGGTCCGGCCGACTTCACCTTGTTCTCGAGCCTGCCGCTGGTGCTGCTCGCCGTCGTCGGGGGCGTCACGTCGATCAGCGGGGTCGCTCTCGGCGGCATGCTGTGGATGCTCCTGCCGGTGCTGCAGAGCAAGTCGCAGAGCCTCGGTGGCCTGGTGTTCATGCTGATCGGCGCCGGAGCGCTGCTGCTCGGGCGCAACCCCAACGGCCTGGCCAGCTATGCCTTCCTCGCCGGTCGCTGGTTCGAGTCGCTGCTGCGCCGCGGCCGGCCGGGGCCGCCGGCGCTGGCGGAGGAGGAGACCGACGAGGGGTTCGCCTTCGCACACGGCGAGGGGGTGCAGCTCAGTGGCTCTTCTTGAGGTCGACAACGTGGTCGTCCGCTTCGGCGGGGTGACCGCGGTCGACCGCGCGACGTTCACGGCGGAGGCCGGCGACGTGACGGGCCTGATCGGGCCGAACGGCGCCGGCAAGACGACGTTGTTCAACGTCATCACCGGCCTGCAGTCGCCGGGTGCGGGTGTCGTCCGCTTCGACGGATCCGACATCACCGGCTACACGACGCACCAGCGCGCACGCCTGGGCATCGCGCGCACGTTCCAGCGGCTCGAGGCGTTCGGCTCGCTGTCGGTCTGGGACAACGTGCTCACCGCCGCGGAGATCCACCGGCGCTGGCAGCGCGACGCAGGTGACCCCAGGCACGTCACGGCCGACCTCGTCGAGCGTGTCGGCATCGCCGGGTTCTCCCACCAGCGGGCCGACTCCGTGCCCACCGGCACGGCGCGACTGCTCGAGCTGGCCCGAGCGCTCGCCATCGAGCCCCGGCTGCTGCTCCTCGACGAGCCGTCGTCGGGGCTCGGGGAGAGCGAGACCGAGACGTTCGGCGACCTGCTGCGGGTGCTCGCACTGGACGGGCGGGCGGTCCTCATGGTCGAGCACGACATGGATCTCGTGATGCGGGTATGCGACGTCATCCACGTGCTCGACTTCGGGCAGGTCATCGCGACTGGCACCCCGGCCGAGATCCGGGCTAACCCGAAGGTGATGCAGGCGTATCTCGGGACCTACGCCGACGTTGTCACCTCTGCGGAGCAGGTCGAGAGCGAGGAGGTCGAGGCACCCCGTGGCTGACCCCATCCTCGAGATCCTGGACGTGCGCGCGGCCTACGGCCGCATCGAGGTGCTGCACGGCGTCGACCTGACGGTCCCGCGCGGGTCCGTGGTGGCATTGCTCGGCCCCAACGGGGCGGGCAAGACGACACTGCTCAAGGTCATCAGCGGGCTGATGCGCCCGACCGCGGGACACGTCCACCTCGCCGGCGTACACGTCAACGACGCCGGACCCGACGACCTCGCCCGCGCGGGGTTGTGCACGATCCCCGAGGGGCGCGGCATCTTCCCGAACCTCACCGTGCGCGACAACCTTCGGCTGGTGGCCTACGCCGGCGGCAGCGAGGCCAACGTCTTCGACACGGCCTACTCCTACTTCCCGCGGCTCGGGGAGCGGCGTAACCAGGTCGCCGGCACGCTGTCCGGCGGCGAGCAGCAGATGCTGGCGATGGCCCGCGCGCTCGCGAGCAGCCCCGGGCTGCTCCTGCTCGACGAGCTGTCGATGGGACTCGCGCCCCTGATCGTGGAGCAGCTCTACTCCGTGGTGGCCCAGATCGCCGAGGCAGGGGTTTCGGTGCTCGTCGTCGAACAGTTCGCTGCAATGGCGCTCGGTGTCGCGGAGTACGCCGCCGTCATGCAGGGCGGTCGCATCACCGCCGTCGGTCAGCCCGACGACATCGGTGATGCGCTGTCGCGTGCCTACCTCGGGGGAGCGGCATGAGGGTGCGAATGCTGGCCGCGGCCGGCCTGCTGATCGTCGGCGCAGGCATGCCGCTCGTGGGCGCGGCCTACGCCGACAGCGGGTCCGACGGCGGGTCCGGCACCGGCGCCGCGATCGGCGGCTACACCGCCGACACCAGCTCGACGCCGGTGTCCGTGCAGGTCTACGAGCCGGTCATCCCGCTGCCGGTGCAGCCGGGCAAGCCTCAGGGCGAGCTCGACCTGTCGTTCACCAACGTGAGCAGCAGCACCGGCCCGTCGAACGTCGCGACCGCCAGCAGCCTCTGGCCCGGTGCGGGTCTCGGCGACGGCTTCACGACGCTCACCCAGACCTTCGGGCTGGGCGCCGCCGACTACCCGGTCAAGGCCCAGGCGTCCTACCCGGGCGGCCCGCCCTCCTCGACCCAGGGCGCCCCGCCGGTCGCGACGATGGCCAGCACCGCCGACGAAAAGAGCGCCACCGCGGCAGCGACCGTGGCCGACCTGCTGCCCGCGGGCAACGCGCTGGTCGACGCCGGCCAGATCTCCTCGCGAAGCGCCACCACAGTCGCCGACGACAAGGTGAGTGCGGCGACGACCTCGCTCGCCCAGGACCTGTCGCTCGCCGGTGGCCTGATCGATATCGCGACCGTGCGCACCGCCGCGACGCTGACGAGCACGGCGGCCGACTCGTCGTCGACCGGGGCGCTCGCGATCACGGGGCTGAGCATCGCCGGGTTCCAGTTCTCCGTGGACCAGGACGGGGTGCACGCCAGCGGGCAGGGCCAGTCGTTGCCCAAGCTGCCCATCCCCGGGCTGCCGACCCAGCCGGTCGACGCGCTCAAGGCGATGGGCATCACGTTCAGCGGACCGACGGTCGAGAAGCACGTCGCGGGTACGACCGCGACCTACCAGGCGCGGGCTCTCGAGATCTCGATCGACACCGTGCCGCTCAAGAACGCGCTGGAGAGCCTGACGCACTACCAGGACACCTACCAGCAGCTGGTGGGTTCGCTGCCCGATCAGCTTCAGCAGGTGGTCAACAACCCGCAGGTGCCTTCCCTGGTCGAGCTCGGCCCGCGCATCGTCTACGACCTGGGGCTGGTCACCGCCAAGACCACCGCGTCCGCGCAGTACACCTATAACTTCCCGACGCTGCCGGTCCCGGGGCCGCCGGTGAGCGCGTCGCTCGGCGGCACCGGGCTGCCGGCTCTGCCGGGGTCGTCGATGGGTGACCTTGGTGGGGTGACCGGCCCGGCGCCGTCGGTCGCGCCGTCCGACCAGGGACCGGTCGTCGCCGGCGGTGCGCAGAAGGCCAGCGCTCTCGCGTCGCCGTTCGACGGCCTGCCCGCCTGGACCGTGCTCGTCGCGCTCGCGGCGGCTGCTGCGATCGGGTGGGGCCTGCGCCGGCTGGCGATGATGGCGGGCATGCTGCCGGCGGGCGGGGCGGCCTGCCGGCTCGGTGCCGGCAGCGGCGTACCGAACCTGCGGGAGGGATGATGGCGTTCACCAGCGCGATCGTGCGTCGGATCCGCCCGACCTTGGCCGATCCCGACCGGGCCGAGCCCGGCGCGCGTCACCGCGACAGCGCGCTCTCCGTCCAGCGGGTGCTCTTCGGGCTGACGCTCGTTGGTGGCATCCTGCTGCCGGCCGGCATCGCCGTGATCGTGCTCGGTTGGTACGGCGCCGCGCACACGCCCTACACGTTCGAGCAGAACTCCTACCTGATCTCCGGCGGGCTGCTCGGTCTAGGGCTCGTCCTCGTCGGCGGTTTCCTCTACTTCGGGGCGTGGATCGCCCGGCTTGCGGAGAACCAGCGTTCGCACAACGAGCAGCTGCTCGCCGCCATCCAGCGGCTCCCGCTCGCCGCCCAGCAGGCCGAGACGGTCCGCGCGGCGACGTTCGTCGCGACCCCGACAGGCACGATGCTGCACCGGCCGGACTGCGCGATCGTGCTCGGGCGCTCCGACGTCCGAGAGGTGCCCGACGACCCGCGGTTCAAGTCGTGCCGGCTGTGCGACCCGCGCGGAGAGGCACAGGCCTGATCATCGTGTCGTGACCGTCGACGGCGACCTGGTGGCGCGACTGCGTGCCGCCGGCTGCGTCTTTGCCGGAGACGAGGCGCGGTTGCTGCTGGGTGAAGCAGCCTCTCCGTCGGAGCTGGCAGCGCTGCTCGCGCGCCGCGAGTCCGGTGAGCCGTTGGAGCAGGTGCTCGGCTGGGTCGAGTTCTGCGGTCGTCGCGTGCACGTCGCCCCGGGTGTCTTCGTGCCGCGTCGGCGTACGGAGTGGTTGGTGTCGTGCGCCGCCGCCGTCACGCCGGCCGGCGCGGTCCTCGTCGAGCTGTGCTGCGGTGTCGGCGCGGTGGCGCGGGTCCTGGGCGAGGCGACCCGTTGCCGGGAGCTGCATGCGGCCGACATCGACCCGATCGCCGTGGCTTGCGCGAAGCGCAACCTGGATTCCGTCGGCGGTGAGGTGTGGTGCGGGGACCTGTATGACGCGTTGCCGGGTCGCCTGCGCGGCCGCATCGACGTGCTCGTGGCGAATGCGCCGTACGTCCCGTCAAGCGACGTTTCGTCGATGCCGCGAGAGGCGCGCGAGCACGAGCCGTTGCACGCTCTGGACGGTGGGTCGGACGGGGTCGACGTTCAGCGACGCATCGCCTCGGCGGCCGGCGATTGGCTCTCACCGCGCGGGCACCTTCTTGTCGAGACCAGCGGTCGGCAGGGGCCGCTGACCGTCGCGGCGTTCCGGGCGGGCGGGCTGGCCGCGCGGGTCGAGCGCGACGAGGAGCTCGACGCCACCGTCGTCATCGGCTCGCACTTGTGACCCGGTCCGGTGAAACACTGGTGCGCATGCTTGAACCCATCGCGACCCGGCCCCACATGCCCGGCTACGGCACGCTGCCGGCCGACCAGGGGAGTGGTCTGCTGCCGTGGTCGTGGGCGGTCGATCGGCTGACCCGTTCACATGACTACTGGGTCGCCACGGTGCGTCCCGACGGAGCGCCGCACGTCATGCCGGTGTGGGGCGTCTGGCTCGACGACGCGGTGTGGTTCAGCTCGGCCCTGTCTTCTCGCAAGGCCCGCAACCTCGCGACAAATGCTCGATGCAGCGTGGCGACTGACGACGCGCACGAACCGGTCGTGCTGGAGGGCCACGCCGATCAAGTGAGCGAGCACAACGCGATGCAGCGCTTCACCGACGCGGTCAATGCGAAGTACGACGCGACGATCTCGCTCGAGTTCTACGCCGGGAGCGGCAACGGGGTCTGGCGGGTGCCACCCGGCACGGCCTTCGCGCTCACCGAGGACGACTTCACCGGCTCACCGACGCGATGGAGGTTCTGAAGGAGAGACTCATCCGACGGCGAATCCTCTGGCGTGGCGTCGTACGAGATCTCTCGCCGCGGCCTGCTCAAGGGCATGGCCGCCACCAGTGCGCTGTGGGCCCTTCCGGCCTACGCCGGGATGAGCAGGCATACGTCGGGGCCGCCGCTGCGCAAGCCCGGTAGCCGGCCGTTTGCCAACGTGCCGGCGGGCACCGACATGCTGCCTCAGATCGAGCACATCGTCGTCGTGATGATGGAGAACCACTCCTTCGACAACTACTTCGGCATGCTCGGCCGCGGTGACGGGTTCACCCTCGACCGGCGGGGGCAGCCGACCGCGGTCAACGACGACAGCAGTGGAAATCCGGTGCGGGCCTATCACGCGCCGAGTACCTGCCAGTCGCACTACGACGTCAGCCAGAGCTGGACGGCGAGCCACACCGCCTGGGACTACGGGCGCATGGACGGCTTCGTGCGCGGGTCGAGCCGTGACGCGATGGCCTACTGGACCGGCGCGGACCTGCCCTACTACTACGACCTGGGCCGCACGTTCGTGCTCTGCGATCGCTACTTCGCCTCGACGATGGCTCAGACCTATCCCAACCGCCGGTTCCTCATGGCGGCCACCGCGCTGGGTCAGGTGAGCGATCCGCTGCCGAGCCCCACCGACCCGGCGCCGCCCAACGGCACGATCTTCGACCGGCTCAACGCCTACGGCATCTCGTGGAAGAACTACTTCGTCGACCTCGCGACCTGCATGCTGTTTCCCTCGGTGCCGGAGAGCAACCCGCAGCACCTCGCGCCGACCGCGCAGTTCTTCGTCGACGCAGCCGCGGGCACGCTGCCCGGGTTCTGCATCGTCGACACCGAGTTCAACCAGGCGTCGGAGGAGAACCCGCAGGACATCCAGACAGGTGAGGAGTTCGCGGCTCGGGTCATCAACGCCGCGATGACCGGGGCCGCCTGGGACAAGACCTTGCTGATCTGGACCTACGACGAGCACGGCGGCTACTACGACCACGTGCGGCCGCCGCGCGCGGTGCCTCCCGACGGGATCCCGCCGCAGGTCACGCAGACCTACGGCGACCTCTACTCCTACTACGGCCTGCGCGTCCCCACCGTCGTGGTGTCGCCCTATGCGCGCAAGGACTACGTCTCGCACGTCGTCCACGACCACACGTCGATCCTCAAGCTGGTCGAGACGAAGTGGAACCTGCCGGCGCTCACCTACCGCGACGCCAACGCGAGCAACCTGCTCGACACGCTCGACCTGCGCGGTCGGCCGGCGTTCCTCGACCCGCCGACGCTCGCCGACCCCGCCGCACCGACGGGCGCGATCGCCTGTTACGCCAGCGACCCGACCGTGCCTGGCGCGTAGCCGTAGCCAAGAGCCCTCGCGCGCAGCATCATCGCGCCATGGGCTTCTACGACGACCGCGTGCTGCCGCACTTCATCAACGCGGCGATGAACAACAAGCACCTTCGGGACATTCGCGCGCGGGTCTGCGGCGACTTGAAGGGCGACGTCGTCGAGATCGGATTCGGGACCGGCCACAACCTGCCGTTCCTGCCCGCCGGCGTCGCGACCGTGCGGGCGGTCGAGCCGTCGCAACGGTCGGTGCGGTTGGCTGCATCTCGGATGGCGGCGACGCGCGCTGCCGTCGAGGTGGTCGGTCTCGACGGTCAACGGCTCGAGGTCGACGACGCCTCGGCGGATGCGGTGCTGTGCACGTGGAGCCTCTGCACGATCCCCGATCCGGTCGCTGCCGTGAAGGAGATGCGGCGCGTCCTTCGGCCGGGCGGCACGTTGCACTTCGCCGAGCACGGTCGCTCGCCGGATACCGCCGTACGCCGGTGGCAGGACCGGCTCAACGGCCTCCAGCGGAAGATCGCCGGGGGCTGCAACCTCAACCGCGACATTCCCGCCATCATCCGCGAGGGTGGCTTCGACATCGGCAGGCTGGAGACGTTCTACAACCAGGGGACGCCGAAGTTCATCGGTTACACGTACGAGGGCACGGCTTCAGCCGGCTGAGCAGTTGTGGCCGCTTCACAGGTGGAAGGCGGCACGCATTGAACGGGCCGATGCGGCCTTGCCCAGTAGCGGTAGTGAGAGCAGCTCTTCCGTCGTACGCAGCAGGGAGTAGTGGCCGAAGTCGTCGCCGACTCGCAGTCCCATGGGGACGGATGCCGCGAGGACCAGGCAGGCGACGTGGTTGCTGTCGCTGCCGCCCTCGGCCTCGTCCCAAGTCAGAAACACGACGGTGCGCCCGCTGCGGTAGTCGGGCGTGCCGGTGATGAGCGGGATCCACTCCCGCAGCCAGCGATCGCCGGTCGAGACCGAGCAGTCGTGCATGTCGTGACAGATGTTGGGCGTCACGAAGCTGAAGGCAGGAAGCGTGCCGTCGCGCAGCGCCGTCGCGAGCGGTCCGGTCTGCGGGCTGCCCAACGGTACGTCCCACTGCCGGCAGCGCTCCCGGATCGCCGTGTAGTAGGCCGCTGGGTTGTGCTTCGTCGCGTAGCCGTCCGTCGACGACTGCGCGCAGTTCGAAGGCATCGACTCCTCGTAGGAGCGCCAGGACTGCCCTGCGTCTTGGAGCTGCTGGAAGATGCTCCGTCCTCGCACCGGGCAGTCACCCGGGCTGCAGTCGCTGTGCACGCCGGCCGTGGAGCCGCCGGTGGCCGCCAGGTAGTTCGGCAGCGACGGATGCGTCACCGCCTGGTAGTTCGTCGCGAGCCCGCACTCGGTGGCAAGTGTGTTGATGTACGGCGCATTCCGCGATCCGACGATTGAGGCGGACTCCTTGTTCTCCATGAAGATCCAGATGACGAGCCGCTGGCCGGCGGGCGGGGTGGGGGTGCCACTGCACGGAGCGCTGGCGGGTGACTGCGCCGGCACCCGCGAGGGAGTCGTCGCGTGAGTCAGCCCCGGCGTCGCGGGACGAGCGCCCAGGCCGGACGTGCTGTTGCTGCAGGCTGCCGAGACCGCCAGGACGAGGGTCAGCGCAAGCACTGAGCCGGCGCGCGACGACATCGGCAACGACCTCACGGAGACAGCCAATCATCCGGCGTGGGCCATGATGCCTCTGTGATCGAGGACCGCTTGCGCGAGCTGGGTTTCACGCTGCCCCCGGTGTTCCCTCCGGCCGGCAACTATCTGGGCTGCGTCGTCGACGGCGACCTCGTCCATGTCGGCGGGCACGGTCCGGTCAACGGCGACCGCATCGTGACCGGCAAGGTCGGCGCCGACCTGACCCTCGAGCAGGGCCGCGAGGCCGCGCGCATGGCGGCGCTCTCGATGCTGGCGACGTTGAGCGCGGAGCTCGGTGGCCTGGACCGTGTGAGCCGCGTCGTCAAGCTCTTCGGCATGGTCAACTGCGCGCCGGGATTCAACCGGACGCCGGCCGTCATCGACGGCGCCAGCGACCTGCTCGTAGAGATCTTCGGCGACGCGGGACGACACGCGCGCAGTGCCGTGGGGATGGCGGAGCTGCCGTTCGACATCGCGGTCGAGGTCGAGATGACCGTGCGAATCGCCTGACGAGCCGGCTCGGTCACCAGTCGGCCGGTCCGCTGCCCGGCCGCGTCGGCAGGTTGCCCGATCTGCGCGCGAGCTCGGTGGCGGTGACGGCCTGACCGCCGCAGTGCGGGCACCGCGTCGCGTCGAACAGCACTTCGCGGCGGCAGCCGGCGCACCAGAGCGGGTCGCGGTCCTCCTCGTCGGGGTCTTCGCGGACCACCGAGGGCGAGTCGTGCTTCTTGACCAGACGCCGGATCCCGGGCGCCCGCCCCACGCGCGTGATGATGCCCACGCCTCAGTGTGACCCGTTACCGCCCGCCTGGGTCCCGCGTCTGATCATCCGGTGGCACTCTGACCTCGTGAGCAACCACGCGCATCGCCGCAGGGCGGCAGGTCCTGTCTCGTCGGACCGGCCGGCCTTCTGGCGTCGGGTGCGCTTGTTCCTGGCGTGGTTCTTCGCGCCCCGGGCCTTTCCGTCGGCATGGCAGCGCCGGCCCTACCTGCGCAACCACCGGAATCGCCGGCCGGGGAGATTCCCCCGCTGATCACCAGGGAGAATGGCCCTGGTGTGTTCGTTGACTGGCTTGGCCGACGCGGCCGGGGAGCCCGAGGAGCCGGATCTGCTGGGTGGGTGGTCGTTGTGACCCAGCTGCCGCTGCGCCTGCTCCGTGCGCGCCAGCGGGTGCGCCGTACGACGAACCGTGCCCTAGGCCGGCTGCGAACCGCGCCGTACATACGCAAGTGGCTGGTGCTCGGTGTGCTCATCGGTGTCGTCGCCGGTGTCGGGGCGCTGGTGTTCTACTCGGCGCTGCAGGCGGCGACGCACTACCTGCTCGGTTCAGCGGGTGGCTTTCATCCGGCGACCACTGCGGGGGAGGGCGGCGTTCACCCGGCCGGCGGGTTCGCCCGCCGGTGGGCGGTCCCGGTCGTGGTCGGTGCCGGGGGACTGGTGTCGGGGCTGCTGGTGTTCCTGCTGGCTCCCGAGGCCGAGGGGCACGGCACGGACGCGGCGATCGCTGCGGTGCATCACAACCCGACCGGCATGCGGGCGAGGGTGACTGCGGTCAAGATCGTGGCGTCTGCCGTCACGATCGGTTCCGGCGGGTCCGGTGGCCGAGAGGGGCCGACCGCGCAGATCTCGGCGAGCTTCGGCTCGATGCTCGCCCGGGCGCTGAACCTCAGCCCGGCGGACGCGCGGATCGCGGTGTCGACGGGCATCGCGTCCGGGATCGGCGCCATCTTCCGGGCTCCGCTGGGCGGCGCGGTGCTTGGTGCGGAGATCGTCTACCGGGACGATGTCGAGACAGAGGCGCTGGTCCCGTCGGTGGTCGCCTCGATCGTGGCCTTCGCGGTGTTCGGCTCGGTCTACGGCTACGCGCCGATCTTCGGGTACCACACCGAGTACCGCTTCGCCCACGCCGGCGACCTGGCCTGGTTCGCCATGCTGGGGCTGCTCGCCGGCGGGATGGGACGGTTGTACGCGAGCACGTTCTACCGAGTCAACGCGGCCTTCCGCCGGCTGCGGCTGCCGGCCGCCGGCAAGCCCGCGTTGGCGGGTCTGGCTGTGGGAGCACTGGGCCTGGCCGTGCCCGGTGTGCTGGGCACGGGCTACGGCGCCGTGCAACAGACTCTCGATGCGCACCGGCTGACCGAGGCGACACTGGCCTTGGTTCTCGTCCTGCCGTTCATGAAGATCCTCGCCACGTCGCTGACGATCGGCTCCGGTGGGTCTGGCGGCATCTTCGGTCCCGGGATGGTCATCGGGGGAGCCACCGGCGCCGCCGTCTGGCGGCTGCTCACCGACGCGCAGCTGCCGCTGGTGCCCCACACGCCCGTGCCTTACGTCATCGTCGGGATGATCGCCTGCTTCGGCTCTATCGCGCATGCCCCGCTCGCCGTCACGCTGATGGTCGCGGAGATGACCGGCAGCCTGTCCCTGCTCGCCCCCGCAATGGTCGCGATTGCTTTGGCCATCCTGGTCGTGGGCGACGCGACGATCTACCGCTCCCAGCTCCGCAACCGCGCCGAGTCGCCGGCTCACCGGCTCTCGCTCGGCCTGCCGCTCGCCGCGACGGTCCCCATCGCTGACGTGATGGCGACCCCACGACTGGTGCTACGGGCGTCGGCCACGGTGGACGAGGCGCTCGCCGCGCTGGATAACGCACACCTGCCGGGAGCGCCGGTGGTGAACGGCGACGGTGCGTTCATCGGCAGCCTGCACCGCGACGGTGTGCCACCGCGCGAGCAGGCCGAGGACGACGAGGCGCCGACCGTCGGCCGGATCGCGGACCCCAATGCGATCACCGTGGCCGCCGACGGCCACCTCGACGCCGCCCTGGAGGCGCTGGCTGTCAGCCATGGCGACTGGGTGCCCGTCCTCGACCAGACCAGCCGCGTCGTCGGCATCATCGGCACCGGCGACCTCGTTCGCGGTTACCAGCTCGCCTTGCGCGCGTCCATCCGGCGCCTCGGCCGCGCGGCCAAGGGGTCGATCCTCGTGGAGCACACGGTCAGCGACGCCGCGCCGGCCATCGGCCGTCGAGTTGCCGACCTCAGCCTGCCGCGGCACACCGTGATCGTCGCGGTGCTGCGCCACGGCGCCCTGCTGTTCGCGGACGCCGACACGACCTTGCAGCCCGGTGACATGGTCAGCGCCCTCACCCGGATCGGTGACGAACCAGTGCTTCGAGTGCTGTTCGCCGACCCCATCGTGGCTGCCGACGAGACCGGCGGGCAGCCGCCTGACGCGCTGATCTGAATGTGCCGGCGAGATCATCGCGCGACTCGCTATCGAAGTCAGGCCCCTTCGGCCGTCGGGTTCCGGATTCCGCAGAGCTCGACGAGGCGGTCACCCGGGCTGCCAAGGCCGCAGGTGAGACCCGAGCGGAGTGGGTGCGCCGCACGCTGAGCCGCGCGGTCCGCCGCGCCCGTTGACCTGCCTGGCTGAACGGTGCCGCACCTTGCGTCGCCACCTCGGTCCGGCATGAGTTCGGTGTTGCACGCCGTCGCCGGCTACGCGCAGGTGCGATATCGCGTGATATCCTGTCGGTGTGAGTGACTTGTTGATCCGTGACGTCCCGGATGAGGTGCTCGCCGCCATCGACGCTCGGGCGAGCCGTCTGGGTGTGTCGCGCACCGAGTACCTGCGTCGGCGGTTGGCCCAGGACGCCGCCGTGGGAGAGGGCAAGGTCGACGTGGGTGACCTGGCCGGCTTCCAGGAGACCTTCGCCGACCTCGCCGACGCCTCGGTGATGGACCGGGCATGGCGGTAGCTGGCTGGCTCGTTGACAAGTCTGCGCTGGTGCGGCTCGCGGACAGCCCGGACGCGGCTGACTGGGCCGACCGGATCGACCATGGTCTCGTGCACATCGCCGGCGTGACCCGGCTCGAGGTGGGGTTCTCCGCCCGTTCCGGCGCTGACCTGCGGGCCGCTGCGCGCCGGCCACCTTTGTCGAAGATGCCTCTGGTGTACCTGACACCCGTGATCGAAGATCGGGCCATCGCCGTGCAGCAGTCGTTGGCCGACCAGGGCCACCACCGAGCGCCAGCTGTCCCTGACCTGCTCATCGCGGCGACCGCGGAGCTGACCGATCTCGTGGTGCTCCACGTAGACAAGGACTACGAACTGATCGCGGGCGTCACCGGACAGCCGATCGAACGGCTTTCTCTGGCCCCATAGGGGGGTCGTTATGTGTGGGCGGGCTGTGAAATCTCAGCGCCCATCACCGGCGTTCCAGTGTGGCCGAAGCGGACGCGCTCGCCGGCGTTGAGGCTGGCTGGGCTCGCGCGGTCGCCGGTCGGCAACGCGGCTGACGAATGCCGTAGCGGCCTTGTGGTCGGCCGTCTAGTCTGCCGGGCGATGACCGCGGACGATGATCCTGCTCTCCCGTCGACCCGCGGGGGCGACGTTCCTCGACCCGCGCTGCACCCAGGCGGGGCCTGGAGCCCGGCCGTGACCCCGGGCGCCAGTCGTGCCGCGACCGGGGGCGTAGCGCGGGACAAGGACGGCCGCTCGTGGCAGATCGGCACGGACGCCGACGTGGACTGGATCACCAGAGGCACCGTGGTTGGACTGACGGTCACGTCGGCCATCCCGCCCATCTTCGCGGCGTACGCGACCGTGGTGGTGCCGGAGCTCCGCGCGGGCCTGGAGGAGCACGAACACCATGTCGTACGACTGCTGACCCAGCACGGCACCGACATCGACTGGTGGCTCGGCTATCTCGACACCGGCGCCTCCGACGTCGTCTTCCCGGACGTGCACCGCGTGCGGATGTACTCCGACTGGCCGTACGTGCTGGTCAAGGCCGGTCCCCAGCAGGCGCTGCAGTGGCGGGCAGAGCCCTCGCCGCTGCACTGTGGTCTGCCCGATCTGATGTTCCCGGCCGACCGGTCGTGGCTCATCTCCGCCCTATGGGACGACGACTGGTGGTGCCTCGGGGGGCCGGAGGAGTTGGTCGACGGCTTCGTGCGCGAGCCAGGAGTGGAGGCTCGCCGAGTCGACCCGCACGACGACGCCACACCGCCGGGCCACGTCGCGCGGTAGGGCCGGAACGTCGTCGGCCAGCCTGCGTACCCGCACTCCATGTGCCGCTTCAACGCGCGGAGGCGTCGTCCGCGGTCCGCTCCGTAATACCGGGGCGGGGTGGCAGCTGCGTGCGATCCTGCTCGCGTGCTCCGCTGGCCGTGCCGTCGACACGCTGTGCATCGAGCTGCTGCCTACTCGGCAGCTGGCCGTGCGCCGCTTGCGCCGCCCGCCGGGGTCGAGGTGGTCGCGGTGCCTTCGCCCGGTGGCTGGACGCCGCCGCCGGGGGTCCGGCCAGGCTGGAACTGGACTCCGCCAGGCGGGGCTCGACCGCGCCTCGATCGGGTGCCTCGATGGGTTCAGGCCTGGTACCGCACACCGTTCGTCGACCGCTATGCCCACGAGTGGATGTGGCAGCACGGCGGGTGGGACGTCGAGCCACCCGTCGACGCGTAGTCCCGCGGCGGGTGCATCCATGTGGCCCATCACCAAGATCAATCTGCGGCTTACACACTTGTCTCTGTGATCCTGAGACGGCTCCGCCGCTGTGGCGGGGCGGGTCCCCGTCCTGCGGCTCGCTCTCACATTTGGTGCCGGGGCTGACCGCTCCTGGCTATGCGATGTCTGCGGCCGCAGGGCGTCGGGCCGGGCGGCGTCGCTTGATAGGAGAGCGCCGGGAACAACTCCCGACAGATACGTGCGCACCGCCCGGCCACGGACCCATCCTCACCGCTTCGAGGAGGGGGAGTCCAGGTGCACGCAGGAATCGACACGCACAAGGACACGCTGGCCGCGTCGGTCGTCGACGACAACGGCCGCCAGCAGGCCGCGACCACGGTCCGCAACGAGCCGGCCGGGTTCGGCGAGCTGGCGAAGCTGTTCGCCGACCACGGGGTGCTGCGGGTCGGGCTGGAGTGCTCCGGCACCTACGGCCGGCCGGCCGCGGCCGCGCTGAAGGCCGCCGGGTTCGCGGTGTTCGAGGTGCCTGGGTCGATGACGGTCCGCGAACGCAACCGCAAGCCCGCCCGGGGCAAGAGCGACCCGATCGACGCGCTCGCGGTCGCCCGGGTCGGTCGCTCGCGGGGAGCCGCTGCCGCCGGCCCGCTGCGAGGTCGGCCTGCCCGATGACCTGCAGCAGCTCACGCACTACCGGCGTCAGCTGATCCGTGAACGCACCCGCTACTCCAACCGCGTGCACGTGGAGTTGACCATCCTGCGTCCGGGCTACCAACGCGACCTGCCGCAGCTGACCCGTCCGCAGCACGTGGCCGCGGCCCGCAAGCTGCTGCGCGGGCTGTCCGGTGTCCGGGTGGAGATCACCCGCGCCCGGCTGGACCGCATCCGCCAGCTCGACACCGAGATCAAGACCCTCGGCGCCCGGATCACCGCGATGGTGCTGGCCGCCAAGACCAACCTGCTCGAGATCCGCGGCGTCGGCCCACTCACCGCCGGCCGGATCATGGGCGAGACCCGCGACGTCCGCCGGTTCCGCGACCGCAACGCCTTCGCCACCGCCAACGGCACTGCACCGATCCCGGTCAGTAGCGGCCGCACCGACCGCTACCGGCTCAACCGCGCCGGCAACCGTCGGCTCAACGAAGCCATCCACACCATCGCGCTCGTGCAGTCCCGCGGCCCCTGCCACGGACGCGCCTTCCTCGACCGCAAGAAGGCCGCCGGCAAGACCAACCGCGACGCGATGCGTTCCCTGAAACGCAGACTCAGCGACGTCGTCTACGTCGCGCTACACGCCGACCTCCGCGACGGGATCGGCCTCTACGCAGCGCCGTTGACAACATAGGAGCACATCTCCGAGACGAAGCGACAACTTGCGTTGTCATGGCACGTGCGGGGACGGTCGGCACGGGGACTACGACGTGCGGCGCGGGCAGCGCAAGTCGGTTACGTCCGGTCATGCCGGCGAACCCAGTGCTGACGGGCGGCTTGGCGGCTGACGTCGAGCGCCGCGCCGATCTCGCCCCAGCCGACACCGAGCCCGGCCAGCCGGTCGACCTCGTCGACGACCGCGGCCTCTACCTCGCGCTGGCGCTCGACCAGCTGACGGAGCAGCTTCGTGCGCCCGTGGTTGCGCAGCGTGTTTAGTGAGGTACCGAGCAGCGTCGCGGCCTCGCGCCGGCGTCGTCGGTCACGCTTCCCCATCGGCCACCTGACGCAGCTGGGGGAGTGGTTGAGGTTGCACGAGCTTGCTCATCGCCTCGGCGATCGTCAGATCGCGGTCCTCGGTCGCGTGCTGGTAGATCAGCGCGGCGCGCTGGCTCGAGTGACCCATCCGCCGCATCAGCTCGCGGGTCGTTGCGCCGCTGACCGCGGCCATCGTCGCCGCAAGATGACGCAGGTCGTGGAACCGGTAGTCCGGGACTCCGGCGGCGCGGGTCGCGCGTCGCCACCAGGTGTGAAAGTTCGCCCGATCCAACGACGCACCCGAGGCCTTGGTGAACAACAGCGCCGTCGGCTCAGGGCCGACGTACGCGGCGAGGTGCGCGTCGATCTCCGGCCACAGGTGCGGTGGTACCGCGACCGTACGACGGCCCGCGGCGGACTTCGGCGGACCAATGTGGCGGTGGCCGCCGTCGGCTTGCACCATCGCCTCGACGACGTGCACGACGCCATGCATCCGTTCGACCGCTGCCGCGTAAGCGCCGCCAGCTCGCCCCAGCGCAGGCCGGACCAGGCACCGAGCAGCACCAGCAGCCGGTAGCGCGGCTCAACGCAGTCAGCGATCAGCTCCACCTCGGGCAGCGACGGCGGCCGCCGCTCCGGTGACCGCTCCACTCCGGCCGCCTTGAGCCGGCACGGGTTGCGCGGGATCAGCTCGTCCTCGACCGCCGTGTTGAGGATCGCCTTGAGCAGCCGGTAAGCCTTCGCCGTCGACACCTGCCCGACCCCGCGCTGGCGCAGCGACGCGTGCCACGTCCGCACCGCCGCCGAGGTGATCCGGTTCAGCGGCGTCGCGCCGAACGCCGGATACAGGTAGAGGTTCAGCAACCGCGTGTAGATCTCGACCGTCCGCGGCTGCAGCTCCACCGGCCGCTCGACCAGCCACCGCGGCGCGTACACGTCGAGGCGGATGTCGCCGGCCTCCGGGTCGAACCACGTGCCACGGTTCAGGTCGACCTCGACCATCGCCAGGAACTGCTCGGCCTCCGCTTGTGTCGCGAACGTCGACGGCGCCCGGCGCATTGAGCCGTCGCCGAGGGAGTAGCGCACCTGGAACCGGCCCGACGGCAGCCGGCGCACCCGGCCGAACCGGCGTCGCTTCCCGCTCATGCGCGAAAGGTGGCTATGGGGCGTCCCCGCCACCGTCCCCGCGAGCGCCCCCGGGCGGGGGCGGGGACGTCGGCGGGGACGTCTACGTGCTCACGGGCGTGCCCCACCCAGGGGCACGCGGGGGGCACGAGCGGATCAGAGGCGAGCCGGCGGTCGGCGTACCACCGCTGTGACCTGCGACTTCGCGTGGAGCGGGCGACCGGGATCGAACCGGCATGGCCAGCTTGGAAGGCTGGGGCTCTGCCATTGAGCTACGCCCGCGACGAGCACCCGCGGGCCGGGCCCGCACGAGGACGGTCCCGTAGACTCGCGTGATGCCGCGGGGCGTAGCGTAGTGGCTAGCGCGCCTGCTTTGGGAGCAGGAGATCGGGAGTTCGAGTCTCCCCGCCCCGACTTCGCCGCCACATCGAAGCCGTTTCAGAGGAGAACCGTCCCGTGAAGAGCGCCGTCGAGACCCTCGGCCCGACCCGCGTTCGCCTCACCGTCGAGGTGCCCTTCGACGATCTGAAGCCCTCCGTCGACGCGGCGTACAAGAAGGTCGCCCAGCAGGTACGCATCCGCGGGTTCCGTCCCGGCAAGGTGCCGCCGCGCATCCTCGACCAGCAGGTCGGTCGCGGCACCATCCTGCAGGAGGCGATCCAGGAGGCGCTGCCGCAGTTCTACGGCCAGGCCGTGGACGAGAACAACGTGCGCCCGCTCGGGCAACCGGAGGTCGACATCACCGAGGTGCCGGCCGAGGAGGGTCAGGAGCTGAAGTTCACCGCCGAGGTGGACGTCCGCCCGGAGATCTCC
>DASSKL010000013.1 GCA_035690485.1 Mycobacteriales bacterium
CGAGGTCCCCGAACTCGCGAGCGAGCGGGCGAGCCACCTCCGGGCCGACGTGCCGGATCGACAGCGCGACCAGCACCCGCCACAGCGGCTGTTCCTTGGCCCGCTGCAGCTGGTCGAGCAGCCGGCGGGCGTTGGCCGACAGGGTGCCGTCCTTCTTGGTGAAGAACGCACAGCCGAGCAGCTGCTCCTCGGTGACCGCGAAGACGTCCCCCTCGTCCTCGACGACACCGCACTGAAGCAGTGCCACGGCCGCCTTGTATCCCAGCACCTCGATGTCGAAGGCGCCCCGACCGGCCAGGTGGAACAGCCGCTCCCGCAGCTGCGCCGGGCAGGACCGGGCGTTGGGGCAGCGGACGTCGACCTCGCCCTCGGGACGGACGAGTGGGGTGCCGCACTCCGGGCAGTGCGTCGGCATCACGAACTCGCGCTCGCTGCCGTCACGCCGGGAGGCGACCGGTCCGACGACCTCCGGGATCACGTCGCCGGCCTTGCGCAGCACCACCCAGTCGCCGATGAGCACGCCTTTGCGCCTGACCTCGTCGGCGTTGTGCAAGGTGGCCAGCCCGACGGTGGAGCCGCTGACCTGGGCCGGCTCCATGAAGGCGAACGGCGTGACCCGGCCGGTGCGCCCGACGTTGACCCGGATGTCGTGCAGCTTCGTGACCACCTCTTCGGGTGGGTACTTGAACGCGATCGCCCAGCGCGGCGCCTTCGCCGTCGAGCCGAGCCGGCGCTGCAGGCCGATGTCGTCGACCTTGACGACCACGCCGTCGATCTCGTGCTCGACGCTGTGCCGGTGCTCGCCGTAGTGGGCGATGTAGTCGCGCACGGCCCCGAGGTCCGGCACGACCTGGTAGTAGCTGCTGACCGGCAGCCCGAGAGCGGCCAGCGCTTCGTAGCCGAGCGACTGGCTGTGCACCTCGAACCCGCGGGCGGCCCCTATCCCGTGCAGGGTGAGCCGCAGCGGTCGCGATGCGGTGACGTGCCAGTCCTTCTGCCGCAACGACCCGGCCGCGGCGTTGCGGGGGTTGGCGAACGGCGACTTGCCGGCCTCGACCAGGGCGGCGTTGAGCTCCTCGAACGCCGCCACCGGGAAGTAGACCTCGCCGCGTACCTCGAGCAGCTCCGGCGGGTCGCCGGACAGCCGGCCCGGCACGTCGTCGAGCGTGCGGACGTTGGCGGTGACGTCCTCGCCGGTGCGCCCGTCGCCACGGGTGGCGGCGCGGACCAGCCGCCCGTTGTCGTAGACGAGGTCGATGGCCAGACCGTCGATCTTCAGCTCACAGAGATAGGCCGGGACGGACTCGACCTCCCGCAGCGCGCGCTGGGCCCAGGCATGGAGCTCCTCGTCGGAGAACGCGTTGTCGAGGCTCAGCATGCGTTGGAGGTGCGCGACCGGCGCGAAGCGTTGGGTCTCGATGTAGCCGGCGACCCGTTGCGTGGGCGAGTTGGGCGTGCGCAGCTCGGGGTGGGCGTCCTCGATCTCGGTGAGCTCGCGCATCAGCGCGTCGTAGTCGGCGTCGCTGACCGAGGGGTCGTCGAGCACGTAGTAGCGGTAGGCGTGCTCGTCGATCTCGCGGGCCAGCTCGACGTGTCGCTCCCGGACCGCGGGCGGCGCGTCGGCGGTCACCGGGGCGCCTCCGGGGATTCGACGAGGACGCGCCCGATCTGGCGCAGGAGCCGAAGGGCGGTGTGCGCCCAGCCGACGGAGGCACCGGCCAGCCCGCAGGTCGGGGTCGGGACGACGGCCTGCGCCAGCCGCTCGGGGGCGAACCCGAGCCGCTGCCAGAGGGCCCGGGCGGGACCGACCAGCTCGCCCGGCGACGGTGGCGCGCCCGGACCGGTCGAGGGGACGAGGCCGAGGAGCAGCGCGCCACCAGCCTCGACGTAGCCGCCGATCGTGTCGTCGTCGCGCCCGGTCAGCATCGCGGCATCAACCGACAGCGCCTGCGCCCCGGCGGCCACCATCAGCGCGAGCGGTGGCCGCGCGGCGCAGCAGTGCAGCACGCGGAAGGCCTCGCCGGCGTCGAGGGCACGGCGCAGCAGCGTCGCCGCGTCGGGCCCGTCGACCGCACGCAGTGCCCC
>DASSKL010000014.1 GCA_035690485.1 Mycobacteriales bacterium
AGGAGGGCGCGCCCGCCGGTGCCGGCGCGGCGGCCGGTGAGAGCGGCGGCCCGTCGGGCTCGCTCGTGCTCGACCAGTTCGGTCGCAACCTCACGCAGCTCGCGCGCGAGAAGAAGCTCGACCCGGTCATCGGGCGCGAGAAGGAGATCGAGCGGGTCATGCAGGTGCTGTCCCGCCGCACCAAGAACAACCCGGTGCTCATCGGCGAGCCCGGCGTCGGCAAGACCGCCGTCGTCGAGGGCCTGGCCCAGGCGATCGTCAAGGGCGAGGTGCCGGAGAACCTCAAGGAGAAGCAGCTCTACACGCTCGACCTCGGTGCCCTGGTGGCGGGCAGCCGCTACCGCGGCGACTTCGAGGAGCGGCTGAAGAAGGTCCTCAAGGAGATCCGCACCCGCGGCGACATCATCCTGTTCATCGACGAGATCCACACCCTCGTCGGGGCGGGTGCGGCCGAGGGCGCGATCGACGCCGCCAGCATCCTCAAGCCGATGCTGGCCCGCGGCGAGCTCCAGACCATCGGAGCCACGACCCTCGACGAGTACCGCAAGCACCTGGAGAAGGACGCCGCGCTCGAGCGCCGCTTCCAGCCGATCCAGGTCGGCGAGCCGTCGCTGCCCCACACGATCGAGATCCTCAAGGGCCTGCGCGACCGCTACGAGGCCCACCACCGTGTCTCGATCACCGACGCGGCCCTGGTCGCCGCCGCCACGCTGGCCGACCGCTACATCAGCGACCGCTTCCTGCCCGACAAGGCGATCGACCTTATCGACGAGGCCGGCTCGCGCATGCGCATCCGCCGGATGACCGCGCCGCCGGACCTGCGGGAGTACGACGAGAAGATCGCCGCCGTACGCCGCGAGAAGGAGAGCGCGATCGACGCGCAGGACTTCGAGAAGGCCGCGTCGCTGCGCGACAAGGAGAAGACGCTGCTCGGCGAGAAGGCCCAGCGGGAGAAGGAGTGGAAGGCCGGCGACATGGACGTCGTGGCCGAGGTCACCGACGAGGAGATCGCCGAGGTCCTCGCCACCTGGACCGGCATCCCGGTGTTCAAGCTCACCGAGGAGGAGACCTCACGCCTGCTCCGCATGGAGGAGGAGCTGCACAAGCGGGTCATCGGGCAGAACGACGCCATCAAGGCGGTCTCCCAGGCGATCCGGCGTACCCGCGCCGGGCTCAAGGACCCGAAGCGGCCGTCCGGTTCGTTCATCTTCGCCGGCCCGTCGGGCGTCGGGAAGACCGAGCTGTCGAAGACGCTCGCGGAGTTCCTGTTCGGCGACGAGGATGCGCTGATCCAGCTCGACATGAGCGAGTTCATGGAGAAGCACACGGTCTCGCGGCTGGTCGGGTCCCCGCCCGGCTACGTCGGCTACGAGGAGGGCGGGCAGCTCACCGAGCGGGTGCGCCGCAAGCCGTTCTCGGTCGTGCTCTTCGACGAGGTCGAGAAGGCCCACCCCGACGTCTTCAACACGCTGCTCCAGGTGCTCGAGGACGGCCGGCTCACCGACTCGCAGGGCCGCACGGTCGACTTCAAGAACACCGTGATCATCATGACGACGAACCTCGGCACCAAGGACATCGCCAAGGGCATGTCGATCGGTTTCTCGTCCGGTGACTCGTACAACACCGACTACGAGCGGATGAAGGCGAAGGTCCAAGACGAGCTCAAGACGCATTTCCGTCCGGAGTTCCTGAACCGCATCGACGACATCATCGTCTTCCACCAGCTCACCGAGGAAGAGATCGTCGAGATCGTCGACCTGATGCTGACCCGGGTCGACGGTGCGCTGAAGAACCGCGACATGGGCCTCGAGCTCACGGCGGCCGCCAAGGCGCTGCTCGCTAGGCGCGGCTACGACCCGGTGCTCGGCGCCCGGCCGTTGCGGCGCACGATCCAGCGGGAGATCGAGGACATCCTGTCCGAGAAGATCCTGTTCGGGGAGCTGACCGCCGGCCAGATCGTCGTCGTCGACGTCGAGCAGGTCGACGACGAGGAGCGCTTCACGTTCCGCGGTGAGGCCAAGCCCGTGGCGCCCGACGCGCCGCCGGTCGAAGCCGCATCGGGCGGCGGCGACCGCCCGGAGTAGGCGCTCCCGGAGCAACGCCAGCAGACGAGAGGGGCGGCATCCCACGGGGGAGCCGCCCCTCTCGCGCGCGTTCAGCCGGGCAGCGCGTAGCCGTCCGGCCGCGCGACCGCGAGACCATCGGCGAGCAACCCCGCCAGGGCGCGCTGCCGTTGCGCCGGGTCGTGCCACTCCGCGGCGAGTACAGACGCCGGGACGGGTGCGTCGGCCGCGCGCAGCACCGCGAGCAGCCGCCCGCGCACCTGCCGGTCGGTGCCGGCGTAGGTCTGCGGTCGGCGGCTCGGTCCGGCCGGCAGCTTCCCGCCGGCCGTGCGCCAGGCGCAGCGGTCGAGCAGCGGACACTCGGCGCAGCGGGGGGAGCGGGCCGTGCACACCAGCGCGCCCAGTTCCATCGACGCGGCGGCCCACCGGGCGGCGACGATGGGCTCTGCCGGCAGCAGCCGCTCCGCGCGTCGGGTCTCGGCGGCCGTGAGGGTGGCAGCGGCGTCGGGTTCGCCGCCGACGGCGCGGGCCAGCACCCGGCGGACGTTGGTGTCGAGCACGACGTGGCGCCGGCCGAACCCGAACGACGCGACGGCCGCCGCGGTGTAGCCACCGACCCCGGGCAGCGCGCGCAGGTCGTCGTAGCCCGAGGGCACCTCGCCCCCGTGCCGCGCGACGATCTCCTGCGCCGCGGCGTGCAGCCGCAGGGCCCGGCGCGGGTAACCCAGCCGGCCCCACAGCCGCACCGCCTCGCCCGACGGCTCGGCGGCCAGCGAGGCGGGTGTCGGCCAGCGGTCGAGCCAGGCGGTGTAGGCCGGAAGCACGCGGGCGACCGGCGTCTGCTGGAGCATGAACTCGCTGACCAGCACCGCCCACGGGCCGGCGTCGGGCCGCCGCCAGGGCAGGTCTCGGGCGGCCTTGTCGTACCACTCGATGGTCGCGGTGACGAGCCCGTCCACCCCCGTAGCATGCACGGGTGGACCTTGGCCCGCTGCTGCATCCTGTCGGGCCGCACGATCCCGGGGTCTACTGGCGCCGCCGGCTGATCCTTCTCCTCGTCGTGGTGGTGGTGATCATCGCCATCGTCGCGGCGACGTCGGGAGGGGGCGGTGACACGGCAACGGTTGCCCAGCAACCTCCGCCGTCCAGCCACCCGCCGACCTCCGGCCCGTCGCCGTCGGCATCCGCCGGCCCCGCGCACGTCACGACCGGGACCCCGGCGCCGACCACGTCCGCGGCGGGCGCCACCCCGGCCGCGTGCTCCGTCGATGCGCTGCAGCTGCAGGCGAAGACCGACCAGGAAACCTATCCCGCAGGCGTCGAGCCCAAGCTGACGCTCGTCGTCACGAATCCGGGTCCCGCGCCGTGCCGCACCGATCTGGGCAGCTCGCAGCTCGAGCTGCGGGTGCTCTCCGGCACCGACCGGGTCTGGTCGAGCGACGACTGCGCGCCCGACGGCGCCGCCGAGCCGAGCGTGCTCCAGCCCGGGCAACCGTGGGCGGCCAGCCTGACCTGGTCGCGGACCCGGTCGGCACCCACGTGCCCCTCCGGTGAGCCCAAGGCGGACCCCGGCACCTACCGGCTCTACGCCCGCCTCGGCAACCGGCTCAGCGCACCGGCCGTCTTCCACCTCACCTGAGCCGGAGCCCCACTCACCTGCCGTCGGCTTCGCTCAAGATCGTCGCCTCAAGGGCGAGGGGCAACGCGACGACACCTCCACGAGGACCCATGTCGGGCCGTGGCAGGAGGGCGCCGTGGTGATGTCGTACGCCGCTGCCGCGCGCCCTGCCGGCGCGCCGTTGCGCGATGCCCTGCGGGTCCTGGTGGTCGACGACTCCGCGGTGCAGCGCCGGTTCCTGCGGCTGCTGCTCGACCGGTGCCCGGACCTCGCCGTCGTCGGTGAGGCGCGCAGCGGGCAGGAGGCCGTCGACCTCGTTCGCCGGCTCGGACCGGACGTCGTCGTCATGGACCTGGAGATGCCGCAGATGGACGGCCTCGCGGCGATCGAGACGATCATGGCGGCCAGCCCGACCCCGATCGTCGTGCACTCGGCCTACCTCGACGAGGCGCAGACCGCCGCCGCCCTGTCCGCCGGAGCGGTCGACGTCACGGCGAAGCCGGGCGCGGTCGACCCGTCGAACGTCGCCGACCTCGGTGCCGACCTCGTCGCCCGGGTCCGCACGGCCGCCCGGGTGCGGGTCATCACCCACCCACGCCGCCGGCTCGAGCCGCCCACTCGACCCGCGCCGGCGGTCGACATCGTCGTCATCGGCGCCTCGACCGGCGGCCCGCAGGCGCTGGCCGAGGTGCTCGGTGTGCTCCCGCCCGACTTCGGCGCCCCGGTGCTCGTCGTACAGCACATCGCGGAAGGCTTCGTCGCCGGGCTCGCCGGCTGGCTGAGCGGCCGGTGTGCCCTGCCCGTGCGCATCGCGAAGCACGGCGAGCGGCTGCAGCCGGGCGCCGTGCTGCTGGCGCCGAGCGGGCAGAACCTCGTCGTCCGCCCGGGCCTGCGGCTGTCGCTGGAGGACCCGCCCGTGACGCAGCACCACGTGCCCGGCATCGACGTGACGTTCGAGTCGGTGGCCGCGCAGTACGGCTCTCGCTCCCTGGGGGTGCTGCTCACCGGCATGGGCCGGGACGGCGCGCTCGGTCTCGCCACGATGCGGGCCGCGGGTGGGTCCACCCTCGTGCAGGACGAGCAGACCTCGACCGTCTACGGCATGCCGGCCGCCGCGGTCGAGGTCGGCGCGGCGGAGAACCAGCTGCCGTTGAGCGAGATCGGGCCGGAGGTCCTTCGGCTGTCACGGGGAGCGTCATGACGGTGCTCACCGACGCCGAGCACGGCCGGCTGGCCGCGCTGCTGACCGAGGCCGCGGGGCTGTCGTTCTACGGCCAGCGGCGCGAGGCGCTCGCCCACGGCGTGCGCGCGCGGCTCTCAGCCGTCGACTGCCCGTCGATCGACCGCTACCTGCGGCTCGTCGGCGACGACCCGGCCGAGCTGCAGGCCCTGCTCGATGAAGTGACCGTCCAGGAGACGCAGTTCTTCCGCAACCCGCCGCAGATTCGGGCGCTGCGGCGGCACGTGCTGCCGGAGGTCGTGCGCCGCGCCACCGCCGACGGCTCCCGTCGCATCCGGGTCTGGAGCGCGGGCTGCTCGACCGGCGAGGAGCCCTACACGGTCGCCATGCTGCTGCGCGAGCTGGTTCCGCCGGGCTCGCCGGGCTGGGACATCACCGTGCTGGCCACCGACATCTCCTCGCGGGCGGTCGAGGCAGCCCGCCGGGCCGTCTATGGCGCGCGGTCGCTGCGGCTCACCGACGACGTCGACCGGGACCGGTGGATGATTCCGGCGCCCGGCGCGACGCCCGCTTACGCCGTCCGTGACGAGGTGCGCGAGCTGGTCGACGTACGCCACCACAACGTCGTCACCGACGCGCCCCCGTGCGACCCGGGTGAGCTCGACCTGGTGCTCTGCCGCAACGTGACCATCTACCTGACCCGCGAGGCGACGAGGGCGCTCGTCCAGCGGCTGCACGGGTGCCTGCGCGACGGCGGCTACCTCTTCCTCGGCCACGCGGAAACCCTGTGGCAGGTCAGCGACGACTTCGCCCTGGTGCCGCTCGGTGACGCGTTCGTCTACCGGCGCATCGACGCGCCCGCGCCCGAGCGTCGCCAGGTGATCGCGGACCGGCGTACGGCGCAGGAGCCGTGGCCGTACCCCGAGCGCCGGGTGCGCCGGGCTCGCCGCGCACCTGGACCGCAGGACCGGCTCGACGCGGCGCGTGCCGCCGTCGCCGAGGGCAGCTACGCTCACGCCGCCGACCTCGCCCTCGAGGTCGCGACCGCCCATCCCCTCGAGCCGGCGGCGCACTACCTGCGCGGTCTGGCGCTGGCCACCGCCGGGGACGACGAGGAGGCGGTCGTCAGCCTGCGCAAGGCCGCCTACCTCGACCCGGGTCACGGGTTGGCGCACTTCGTGCTGGGCGGCGCCCTGGAGCGGCTCGGTCACGGGGCCGCGGCGGCGCTGTCCTACCGGACCGCCGCCCGGGCGCTGGCAGCCCGCCGGCCCATCGAGTGGGCCGACGAGCTCGGCGGTCGCGAGCCCGCCGAGCTGGCCGACCTAAGCCTGCGGCTCGC
Organism: Mycobacteriales bacterium; assembly: GCA_035690485.1. Taxonomy (NCBI): domain Bacteria; kingdom Bacillati; phylum Actinomycetota; class Actinomycetes; order Mycobacteriales; species Mycobacteriales bacterium. The sequence goes on from DASSKL010000014.1 coordinate 6,201, forward strand.
TGCTCGCGCGGAGTCCGCCTAACAGGTCGGCCGGCGCGCCGGCGCCGGGCTGAGTCACCGAGCGCGCGCTCCGCAACATGAGGCTGAGCAGGCCGGCGCACAACGCGGCTCCCGCGGCATAGAGCCACAGGTGCCGGAAGTGCTCCAGCGCCGCGCCCGGACCGGTCGACGTCCCGAGGATCGCGACGAGCACGGCGATGCCGATGGCGCCACCGACCTGGCGGGCGGTCTGGTTGACTGCGCTTCCCACCGCGAACCGTGCCGGTTGCAGGCTCGACACCGCTGCGGCCGACAGCACCGGGAAGGTCAGGCCGATGCCGAGGCCGGTGATGATCGTCGCCGGCAGCCACTCGCGCAGGTAGTGCGGCTGCAGGCCGATCCGGGTGGCGTACCAGATCAGGCCGGCGGCGAACACCGCGAATCCGATCACCAGCACCCGGTCGAAGCCGTGCCGCGCGGCCAGCCGGCCGGCGCTGCGCGAGACGGCAGCGACGACGAGCGGCCCGGGGGTCACCGCCAGGCCCGCCCGCAGGATCGAGTAGTGCCAGACACCGGTGAGGAAGAGGATGTTGCCGAGGAGCAGCGCAAAGAAGCCCATTGCGTAGACCAGCGTGGCGGCGTTGGCGACCGCGAAGGACCGGTGCGCGAACAGCGTCAGGTCCAGCACCGGCTCCGGCTCGCGGGCGCAGCGCCGGACGAACACCGCGCCCAGCACGGCACAGGCGGCGAGCCCGCCTGCAACCCGCGGGTCGGCCCAGCCCCACGTCGGCCCCTCCGAGATCGCCAGCACGAGGCTCGACAGGCTCAGCGTCAGCAGCACGACTCCCGGATAGTCCGGGGCGGCAGGCGTCGCGACCCGGCGGTCGTCGGGCAGCGCCGTCCGCCCGGTCAGCCAGGTGGCGAGTCCGATCGGCACGTTCATGTAGAAAGCCCAGCGCCACCCGCCCGCATTGATGACGGCCGCGCCGAGTGAGGGTCCGGTGGCGACCGCGAGGGCGCCGATCCCGCCCCACATGGCCACCGCCTGCGACCGCGCGCTCGCCGGGAAGACGGTCAGCAGCAGCCCGAGCGACGCCGGCAGCAGCAGTGCGGCTCCGGTGGCCTGCACGACGCGGCCCGCGACGAGCAGGGGCACGCTCGGCGCGACGCCGCACAGTGCCGACGCCGCGGTGAAGACGGCCAGCCCGACGAAGAACACCCGCCGGCGGCCCAGGCGGTCCGCCGTACGTCCCGCCGTGACGAGCAGTGCGGCGTAGACGATCGCGTAGGCAGTGATCACCCAGGCGAGCGCCGCGGTCGAGTCGGCGGGGAACGACCGCAGCAGGGACGGGAACGCGACGTTCACGATCGACAGGTCCAGCGACGCCATGAACGCGCCCAGCGCGGTGACGGCGAAGACGAGGTTGCGCTGCCGGGTCGTCACGTCCGCGGCCAGGTCGGGAACGGCGGCCCTCGACGCCCGCGCAGTCAGTTCTGTCACGAGACGCACCGTAGGCTATGGAGTTCTATGACGCAACCCACTAGTCTGTAGGCATGGAGCGCAAGAGCTTCGCCGGGATGGCGTGCTCGGTCGCCCAGTGCCTCGAGGTCGTCGGCGAGTGGTGGTCGATGCTCATCGTCCGCGATGCGTTCCTGGGCGTGACGCGCTTCGACGACTTCCAGCAACGGCTGGGGATCTCGCGCAACGTGCTCAACCAACGGCTGACGAAGCTCGTCGACAGCGGCATCCTCACCAAGGTCGCCTACAGCCAGCGCCCGCCGCGCTACGACTACCGGTTGACCGACAAGGGCCGCGATCTGTGGCCGGTGCTGACAGCCATGCGCCAGTGGGGGGATGCCCACGCGGCGCCGGCCGGACCGCCCGTGCAGGTGGTCCACGGCCGCTGCAACCACGTCAGCGAGGCGGTGATGGTCTGCTCGCACTGCGGCGAGCGGATGATGGCCCGCGACGTGCGCGCCGTTCCGGGACCGGGTGCCCGCGGGCTCGGCCTCCCGGTTCAGACGTAGCGCTCGAGGATCGACGACTCGGCGAGCCGCGACAACCCTTCGCGTACGCCGCGGGCCCGGGCTTCGCCGACGCCTTCCACGGCCTGCAAGTCGTCGACCGTCGCGGCCAGCAGCTTCTGCAGGCCGCCGAAGTGCTCGACGATGCGGTCGACCACCGCGCGGGGCAGGCGCGGCACCCGGGCGAGCAGCCGGTAGCCGCGCGGGCTCACCGCCGCGTCGAGGCCCTCGGCGCCCCCGGCCAGGCCGACGGTGCGGGCGATCGCGGACAGCTCCAGCAGGTCGGTGGCGGACAGAGCGTCGAGGTCGGTGAGGACGTCGTCGACGGTGCGCGCTTTGCGCCCCGTCGCCGGCGGCAGGTAGTCGCGCACGACCAGCTCGCGCTCCTGCTCGACCCCCGCCATCAGCTCTTCGAGCTGCAGGGAGAGCAGCCGGCCATCGGTGCCGAGCTCGACGACGTAGCCCTCGATCTCGCCGGCGATGCGCCGCACCATCTCCAGCCGCTGGCTGACCGCCATCGCGTCGCGGACCGTGACCAGGTCCTCGATCTCCAAGGCGGACAGCGTGCCGCTGACCTCGTCGAGCCGCAGTTTGTAGCGCTCGAGCGTGGCCAGCGCCTGGTTGGCTCGGGACAGGATCGCTGCCGAGTTGTCGAGCACGTAGCGCCGGCCGTCGACGTAGAGCGCGATGATGCGCATCGACTGGCTGACCGAGATGACCGGGTGGCCGGTCTGCCGGGCGACCCGCTCGGCGGTGCGGTGACGGGTGCCGGACTCCTCTGTCGGGATCGTCGGGTCGGGCACCAGGTGGACGGCAGCGCGGACGATGCGCTCGAGGTCGTCGTCGACCACGATCGCGCCGTCCATCTTGGCCAGCTCGCGCAAGCGGGTCGCCGAGAACTCCACGTCGAGCGGGAACCCGCCGGTGCACAGCGCCTCGACCGCGCGGTCGTAGCCGAGCACGATCAGGCCGCCCGTGTTGCCGCGCAGGATCCGCTCCAGGCCGTCGCGCAGGGCGGTGCCGGGCGCGACCGCGGCGAGCACCGTGCGCAGCTGGTCCTGGCCTTCGGCCCGGTCGATCGGCGCCACGGGGCAAGTCTAGGGGCGCGAGCCGCGCGCAAGCCCGAGGCGAGTGAGCGCGGCGGCGACGTCGGCGACCTCGACGACGCGCAGGCCCGCCGGCACGTGGCCGGGATCGCCGGGAACCAGGGCGTGGGTGAAGCCGAGCCGTGCCGCCTCTGCGAGTCGCCGGCCCAGCCCCGTGACCGGCCGCACCTCCCCTGCCAGCCCCACCTCCCCGGCGGCGACGAGGCCGGCCGGCAACGATCGGTCGCGGATCGAACTGGCCACGGCGAGGGTCACCGCCAGGTCGGCGGCCGGCTCCGCGAGCCGGACCCCGCCGACGGTTGCGGCATAGACGTCGCGGCCGGACAGCGGCAGGCCCGCACGCCGGTCGAGCACGGCGAGGACCATCGCCAGCCGTGCACCGTCGAGCCCGCTGGTGGTGCGCCGCGGTGACGCGATGTCGTTGCCACCGACGAGCGCCTGCACCTCGGTGACCAGGGCGCGGCGCCCCTCGACGGCGACGGTCACGCAGGTCCCGGGGACCGGCTCTGCGTGCCGTGACAGGAACAACCCGCTCGGGTCGGGCAGCTCCTCGACGCCGTCGTCGGTGAGGTCGAAGCAGCCGACCTCGTCGGCCGGGCCGAAGCGGTTCTTGACCGTGCGGACCAGCCGGAGCCGTGAGTGCCGGTCGCCCTCGAAGTGCAGCACGACGTCGACCATGTGCTCGAGCAACCGCGGCCCGGCGACCGAGCCGTCCTTGGTCACGTGCCCGACGAGCACCGTCGCGATGCCGCGCTCCTTGGCGATCCGGGTCAGCGCCGTCGCGGTCTCGCGCACCTGGGTGACGCCACCCGGGCTGCCGTCGACCCCGGCCGAGCCGATCGTCTGCACCGAGTCGACGATCAGCACGGCCGGCGACACGGCCTCGATGTGGCCGAGGACGGTCGCCAGGTCGGTCTCCGCCGCCAGGTAGAGGTCGGGCGAGAGCGCACCGATGCGCCCGGCCCGTAGCCGCACCTGGGCGGCGCTCTCCTCGCCCGTGACGTAGAGCACCCGTTGCCCGCACCGGGTTGCGGCCGCCAGCAGCAAGGTCGACTTGCCCACGCCCGGCTCACCGGCGAGCAGCACCACCGCGCCGGGCACCAGGCCGCCGCCCAGCGTGCGGTCGAGCTCCCCGACGCCGGTCGGGCGGGCCTGCGCCGCCTGGCCGTCGACCTGCGCGATCGGCACTGCCGGGCTGGCGGACTGCACCGGCACGACGCTGCGCAGCTGGCGCACCCCGCGCTCGGCGACCGACCCCCAGGCCTGGCACTCCGGGCAGCGGCCCACCCACTTGGCCACCTCGTAGCCGCACTCCTCGCAGCGGTAGGCCGGCCGCTCGCGCACGTTGCTCTTCGCCATACCGCCGGACGCTACGGGCCGGCACCGACAGTCGGCGGTCGCGACACTCAGCCTGTGGAGGCCGGGTGCGCGGCGGCCGGGCCGCCGGCGGCCAGCACCTCGTCGCAGTGCCCGGCCAGCACGGCGTACGCCGCAGCGCCCATCATCTCGGTCAGCTCGGCCGCATAGGTCCGGAACAGCGGCGCGCCCGCGCGGTGCGCCTCCGTCGAGGAGGTGCACCACCAGGTCAGGTCGTGGCCGCCGGGGCCCCACGCGCGGCGGTCGTACTCGCCGATCGTCGCCACCAGCACCTTGGTGTCGTCGGGACGCTCGACCCAGTCGAACTGGCGGCGGATCGGCAGCTGCCAGCAGACGTCGGGCTTCGTCTGCAGCGGGTGGCGACCCGTGCGCAGCGCCATCGCGTGCAGTGCGCAGCCGGCGCCGGCGGCGAAGCCCGGCCGGTTGAGGAAGATGCAGGCGCCGTCGACCGTGCGCGTGCGCCGCTTCCCGTCGTCGACGGTCGTGATGCCGCGTCGCCCCGCGGCCCGGTGCTGCCACTCCTCGCCGGTCAGCTCGGCGGCGGCGGCCCGCACCCGTTGCTCGTCGGCCCGGTCGCTGTAGAACGCGCCGTGCGAGCAGCAGCCGTCGTGGGCGCGGCCCGCCACGATGCCGTGGCAGCCCGCGCCGAACACGCACGTCCACCGGGACAACAGCCAGGTGACATCGCAGCGGAAGACGTTGTCCGGGTCGGCCGGATCGGCGAACTCGAACCACTCCCGCGGGAAGTCGAGCGGGACCTCCAGCATGGCTTTCAGCGTAAGGAGTGGCGCCGGCGCGCCGATACCCTGCCGTCGTGAGCAGCGTCCGGGTGCCGGCGGCGAAGGTCGCGCTGTCGACCGCGTCGGTCTACCCGGAGTCGACGGCGAGCGCCTTCGAGATCGCGGCGCGGCTGGGCTACGACGGCGTCGAGGTCATGGTCTGGACCGATCCGGTGAGCCAGGACGTCGACGCGCTCGCCCGGCTCGCCGACTACCACGCGATCCCGATCCTCGCGGTGCACGCGCCCTGCCTGATCATCACCCAGCGGGTCTGGGGCCCCGACCCGTGGGCGAAGCTGGTCCGCGCCCGGCGGGCGGCGGAGACGCTCGGCGCCGACACGGTCGTGGTGCACCCGCCCTTCCGTTGGCAGCGCGACTACGCCCGCGAGTTCGTGGCCGGTGTCGGGCACATGGCCGAGGAGACCCACGTCCGGTTCGCCGTCGAGAACATGTTCCCGCTGCGTGCCCGCGGCCGGTCGGTCACGCCCTACGCCCCCGACTGGGACCCCACCGCCGAGGACGTGCCGTACTTCACGATCGACCTGTCGCACACGGCGGTCTCGGGATCCGATGCGCTGGAGATGGCCGGCGTCATGGGCTCGCGGCTGGCCCACGTGCACATCGCCGACGGCACCGGCGGCCCGCGCGACGACCACCTCGTCCCCGGGCGTGGCACGCAGCCCTGCGCCGACCTGCTCGGGCGGCTGGCGCTCGGCGGGTTCGAGGGCACGGTCGTGGTCGAGGTCAACACGCGCCGGGCCGAGGGCCGGGCCGAGCGGGAGGCGGATCTCGCCGAGGCACTCGCCTTCACCCGGCTGCACCTGGCCGCCCCCCACGACACCGACACGTCGGCCTGGCTGCGGCACCGACGGGCGTGACGTGCTGCGGCAGCTGATCCTGGCGGCGTCGCGATCGCCCGCCGTGGCCCGCACCGTCGCAGGCTCGCGGGCCACCCGCGGGATCGTCGACCGGTTCGTCGCGGGGCAGACCGTCGACGACGCGGTCCGGGTCGCCCGGCTGCTGGCCGCCGACGGCCTCAGCACCTCGCTCGACCACCTGGGCGAGGACGTGCACGACCCCGCCCAGGCACGTGCCGCCGCCGACGCCTGCGTCATGTTGGTCGAGCGGCTGGCCGCTGCGGGCCTGACCGGGCGGGCCGAGGTGTCGGTCAAGCTGTCCTCGCTCGGCCAGGCGCTCGACCCGGCGCTTGCGCTGGAGCAGGCCGGCCGGGTCTGCGCCGCGGCGGCTGCCGCCGGCACCACGGTCACCGTCGACATGGAGGACCACACGACGACCGACGGCACGCTGGCCGCGGTGGCCGAGCTGCGCCGCGAGTGGCCGTGGGTAGGTGCGGTCGTCCAGGCGCAGCTGCGCCGCTCCGAGGCCGACTGCCGGGAGCTGGCCACCGCGGGGAGCCGGGTGCGGTTGTGCAAGGGCGCCTACCGGGCTCCGGGCGACGAGGGCTTCCTTCAGCGACGTGACGTCGACCGTTCCTACGTTCGCTGCCTGCGGGTGCTGCTGGAGGGTCACGGCTACCCGATGGTCGCCACCCACGACCCGGCGTTGTTGCGGGTCGCCGATGCGCTGGTGCGGCGCATCGGACGCGAGCGCGGCAGCTACGAGTACCAGATGCTGTACGGCGTACGCCCGGACGAGCAGCGCAAGCTGTCCGGCCGCGGCGAGACGGTGCGGGTCTACGTGCCCTACGGCGGCGAGTGGTACCCCTACCTGATGCGCCGCCTCGCCGAGCGTCCGGCCAACGTCGCGTTCTTCCTGCGCAGCCTCGCCGGCACGTCGTGAGACCTGGGGTGGCCTGTCCCTTGCCGATTGCCCGCTCACGATCTGTCCGCTTTCCACTTGTCCGCCCGTGAGGGGATCCGGAGGGGCCGCTGGACCCCTCGACGGCCGGACAAGTGGAGATGGACCGGTGTACAAGGACATCTCCGTGCTCGAGGCGGTACGCCTGACGGCCGGCGACGGCGCGGTGCTGCTCGACGTGCGCGAACCTGACGAGTGGCGCGCCGTGCGCGCGCCCGGGGCGCTGCACATCCCGATGGGGCAGCTGCCGAGCTCGGCGGACCGGCTCCCGCCGAGCGGGCTGATCGCGTGCATCTGCCACGTCGGGGGTCGCTCGGCGGTGGTCGCGGAGGCCCTGGTCCGCGCCGGTTATGACGCGGTCAACGTCGCCGGCGGCATGGACGCGTGGGAAGCCGCCGGCCTCCCGACCGAACGCGGTTGAGGCGTGTCGAGCCGAAGGCGTCCGGCTGAGGGCGCTCTGCTCTGCGTCGTAGTCAAGCAGCGTCCTCGACGGTAATTCTTCTTTGTTCACAGGCGTTTCCGGCTGGCCGGAATTGTCGGTGGCGGCGCGTAGTGTCGGTTCATGGGGAACCTGGCGAGTGCGGTCGACGAGCTGGCGGCGGTGGATGCCGCCGGGCTGTCGGATGCCGCGCTGGCCGAGGACATCGTGGAGATCGACCGCCAGATCAACCGGTTGACCGCAGTGAAGCTGGGGCGGTTGGAGCGGCTGGATCGGCGCGGGACGACGGCCGCCGAGTTCGGGTCGACCGCGGCCTGGCACCGGGCGGCCGGCCGGTTGTCACCGTTGGTGGCGGGCCGGGAGGTGCACCTGGCCCGCGACCTGGCCGACAGGCTGCCGGCGACGGCGGCGGCGCTGGCCGATGGTGCCATCAGCGCGGTGCATGCGCAGGTGATCGCGGCGCTGCGGCGCGACGTGCCGGCCGAGCCGATGGCCGCCGCCGAGCCGCACATCGTGGAGCTGGCCCGATCACTGGACCCGGCACAGCTGCGCCGGGCGCTGGCGCACATCCGCCACCAGTACGCCCCGAACCGGCTTGCTCAGGACGAGGCGGATCTGTGGGCCGAGCGGCGGCTGACCATGTCCAGCACCCTGGACGGGTTGGCCACCGGGCACTGGTCCGCCGATGCGGCCAGTCAGGAGCTGATCGCGACCGCGATCCATGCCGCCTGCCCACCGGTCAGCGGTGATGACCGCACTGCGTCGCAACGCCGGTTCGACGGGCTGCTCACGGTCTGCGAGCTCGCTCTGCGCAGCGGCAGGCTGCCGGACACCGGTGGGGTGAAGCCGCACGTCAGCGTGCTGGTGGCGGTCAACACCTTGGACGGCCAGCCGGGCAGCGACGCCGCCGCGCTCGCCTTCGGGGAGCCGTTGTCTGGTTCCGGCGCCCGCCGGATCGCCTGCGACGCGGCGATCAGCCGGATCGTGCTCGGCCCGCGGTCAGAGGTGCTCGACGCCGGTCGGGCCATCCGCGGCTTCCCTGCGGCGATGCGCCGAGCGATCGTCGCCCGCGACCGGCAGTGCATCTGGCCGGGCTGCGACGCCCCGCCCGGCTGGTGCGACGCCCACCACATCCAGCACTGGGCCCTCGGCGGCCGCACCAGCATCGACAACGGCGTGCTCGTCTGCGGCCGGCACCACGACCGCATCCACCACCAGAACCTTGCCATCGTCCGGCTAGCCGACGGGCGTTACAGCGTCGACCGAAGACGGGGCAGTGACACCCAAGACCGTGGCGAGCCCGACGACCCGTAAGCACGCTTACAGTCGGCGGCAATCCACGGCCTGAGCGACTGCATCCGGCGCTATTCGCCATCCGAGATTGGGGCGCGCCGCCGTGGTTTCGGAGACCCTGCGGCACGATTGACCGATGTCGCCAGCCCCCGCCCGCGAAGACCTGCTTCCGGTCAGCACGGGCAACCATTGCCTGTTCTGCGGGTCGAGGGACTGGACGTGGGTCTATCTGCTCGGGAACGAACCCGACTGGATCAAGCAGTTGGGCTGGACGTTCGGCTGGCACGTCTTCATGTGCGATGCCTGTCACGACTACTACGAGGGCGGTGACGACGCCTCGCTAGTTCGCGCCCACCTCAACCAGCCGGAACCCGAGGCCGACGAGTCCGAGGCAGTCCAGTGGGTGCGCGTGGTGCGTGCCCGACAGTCTGAGCCCGCGATTCCACGAGCCGAGGCCATCGTCCCTGGAGTTGACGATCTTGTGCGTGAGGGATTCACGCCTATCGAGAACTTGACCGGCGCCCACGAACTAGCCGTCGTCTGGCCTGAGGCGCATCGGCGATCCATTCCTGAAGTTCGGGCATGGGCTTTGGAGGATGAGGCGTTGCAGGGCCGTCTGTGGGCGGTCAGGCCCCCCTGGCCAGGATGGACGTTCGATGACGTGTTCACCTACCTGTGGTCACTGGTCGACCACTACCAGGAACCCCAGCAGCGACTCGACGCAGCAGCGAAGGCACTCCACGCCGACGAGTCTGAGGCGCGGCAGCAACTCCAGCGAGCGCGGGCACGAGACGACAGGTAGGTGCCGTTCAGCGCAGGACGGCGATAACGACAACCACCGCGATCAGAACAAGGAGCCCCAGCAGGGCCACAAGAGCCCCGGCCAACAACGGCGACCGACCCGGCCGGCGGCGGAAGTTGACGAGTCGATCGACGAACAACCCCATGGGGTTCCAGTACTGGCGCTCGTCGTCGCCGATCGTCGGCATGCGCGGAGGGTACGCGGATGTCCGAATGGATGTGCCGTTAGCCGTCGAACTGACTGCCCCACTGGGAGACTGGGCGCATGAACGAGCGGAGGCATCAGCGTGCGGCTCAGTGGAAAGCCATGAGCCTTGACGAACGCGTCGCGAAGTGGCGTCGGCTTGCCATTTGCAACACGATCGCCGCTGCCATCGTGGTGGGTGCAGTGTGGGCGTTCGCCTCGCCAGTCCTAGCGGCTGTGGTGACGGCCATCATGGTCGTCGCCGTTGTTGACATCTGGTTCCTGGCCCGACGTACTGGCAGGACCGGGAACCCGTTTCTGCGGGCTGCCCCGAAGTCAGGCGGCGGCGGATAGGTGCCCATAGGCGACAGCAGTCGCGCCGAGGCCGAGACACACCTAACGACAGCTGCAGCCGTGGGCCTCGTACACCGGACGTCCCACGGCCGTGGTGAATCACCGGCGTTCTAGTGCAGCGGCGCGGTCGACCGGCCCGCGGCTTTC
>DASSKL010000015.1 GCA_035690485.1 Mycobacteriales bacterium
TTCACCGTGCTCGCGGTGATCGTCGTGCTGGTTGCCGGCTGGATGCTGATGATCAAGCCGCAGCGGTCGCACGCGGCCGATCTGCGAACCCAGGCGACCGGAGTCCAGAGCAGCAACGACCAGCTCCGCAACCAGATCAGCGCGCTCAAGGCCCAAGCCAAGGACCTGCCGAAGCAGCAGGCCCGCCTCGCGGTCATCGAGCAGAAGATCCCGGACAACCCGGCCCTGCCGTCGCTGATCCGCTCGCTGAGCGACGCAGCCGACGGTGCGGGAGTCGACCTCACCTCGCTCGCACCGGCGCAGCCGGCGGTACTCGCGCCGGCTGCCGCTGCCACTGTTACTGCCGGACGGCCGGCGGCCCCTGCGGCGCCCGCGCTCGAGCAGGTCCCGGTGACGGTGTCAGTAACCGGCACCTACTTCAACATCGAGCAGTTCGTCAGCAACCTCGAAGGGCTGCAGCGGGCGATCATCGTTGATGGCTGGAGCTTGGCTCCGGGCTCGAACGGCTCCGGTGCCGGCGCCTCGACAGTCGCGGCGGCCACCGACCAGCTGACCGCGCAGATCCAGGCGCGCGTCTTCATGGCACCGGGCTCCGCGACCGCCGCTCCGACGACCGCGGTCCACCCGGCGCCGACCGCCGCTCCGACGACCAGCAAGGCAGGAGGCTGACATGAGCGAGACCCTGTTCGCCGCACCTGCCCCCGAGCAGGAGGCCCCGCCCGTCGCACCGGTCGAGGACTCGACCGCGGACAACGACCAGCGCCGCAAGGTGCTCGCCCTGGTCGGGGCGGCCGCCGTGGCCGTCGTAGCGATCGCCGGATACTTCGTCATGAAGGGCGGCAGCAGCGACCAGACCACTGCCGCGCTCCCGCCGGTGCACCACCACCCGGCCGCGGGTGCACCGGCCCAGCCGAAGTTCGACAGCAAGTCGTTCCCGACCCTGCCGGACGTCTTCAAGGACGTCGTCGGCCGCGACCCGTTCAAGCCGCTCGTGGTCGACAAGCCGGCTGCACCCGCGGCTCAGGCACCCGCCCCGACCACGGTCGTCGCCGGCGGTGCGCCGACGACGGTGACCACCGGCTCGACGGCGACCGCGCCGACGGCCCAGCCCGACTGGATCTCCCTGGAGAGCCAGAACGGCCTGAAGTCCGCGACGTTCCTGGTCCACTCGACCGACGGGAAGGCGACCGGCTACACCGACGTGGCCGCTCCGGCCGACGGTAAGACCACGGCGTTCGGCGGCTACTTCGCACTGATCTCGCTGCAGGACGGCTTCGCGGTCGTGCAGATGGGCGACGGCAAGCCGTTCAACCTGCAGGTCGGCTACACCAACCGGCACATGCTCAGCTGATCACCCCCTCGATCGCAGCAGGGCCCGCCGCTCGACACAGAGCGGCGGGCCCTGCTGCATGATCGGCGCCACGGCGTGGATGGGTCCTGCGGCGGCGTAGCCCGTGAAAGAATCGTGATTGTGTTGCGCTGGCTGACGGCCGGGGAGTCCCACGGCCCTGCACTGGTGGCGGTCCTCGAGGGGCTGCCCGCCGGCGTGCACGTCACGACGAAGGAAGTCGCCGACGAGCTGGCGCGCCGCCGCGCGGGCTACGGCCGCGGTGCGCGCATGACCTTCGAGCGCGACGAGGTCGAGTTCACCGGTGGGGTGCGGCACGGCAGCACGCTAGGCGGGCCCATCGCCATCCGCGTCGGCAACACCGAGTGGCCGAAGTGGGACCGCGTGATGGCCGCTGACCCGGTCGACCCCGCCGAGCTCGAGGGCCTCGGCCGCAACGCCCCGCTGACCAGGCCGCGGCCCGGGCACGCGGACCTCGCCGGCATGCAGAAGTACGGCTTCGACGACGCCCGGCCGATCCTCGAGCGGGCCAGCGCACGCGAGACGGCGGCGCGGGTCGCTCTCGGCGCCGTGGCGCAGGCGTTCCTCAAGCAGGCGCTCGACGTCGAGCTGCTCAGCCACGTGGTCGCGATCGGCGCGGCGAGCGCGCCCTCCGGCAGCATCCCGGAGCCGGCCGACCGCGAACGTGTTGACGCCGACCCGGTGCGCTGCCTCGACCCCGATGCGAGCGCCGCCATGGTCGCCGAGATCGATGCCGCCCACAACGACGCCGACACCCTCGGCGGCGTTGTCGAGGTGGTGGTGCACGGCCTGCCGCCCGGCCTCGGCAGCCACGTGCACTGGGACCGCCGGCTCGACTCCCGGCTGGCCGGCGCCCTCATGGGCATCCAGGCGGTGAAGGGAGTCGAGGTCGGCGACGGCTTCGACGTCGCGCGCCGCCGGGGCAGCCAGGCGCACGACGAGATCGAGCCCACCGCGGGTGGCGTCCGCCGCCTCACCGGCCGTGCCGGTGGCACCGAGGGCGGCATGACCACCGGCGAGATCCTGCGGGTGCGGGCCGCCATGAAGCCGATCTCCACCCTGTCGCGGGCCTTGTCGACCGTCGACGTCCGCACCGGCGAGCCGGCCAAGGCGATCGCTCAGCGCAGCGACGTGTGTGCCGTCCCCGCCGCCGGCGTCGTCGCCGAGGCCATGGTCGCGCTGGTGCTCGCCGACGCCGCGCTCGAGAAGTTCGGCGGCGACTCCGTGCCCGAGACCCGCCGCAACCGCGACTCCTACCTCGCCAACCTGCAGATCCGGTGACCCGCCCGCTCGTCGTGCTGGTCGGGCCACCCGGTGCGGGCAAGACCACGATCGGCCGGCTGCTCTCCGACCGCCGCGCCGTGGAGTTCCGCGACACCGACGCCGACATCGAGGCCGCCACCGGCCAGCGGATCGCCGACATCTTCATCGAGCACGGCGAGGAGCACTTCCGGGCACTCGAGCGCGACGCCGTACGCCGCGCGCTGACTGAGCATGCCGGTGTCCTCGCGCTCGGCGGGGGAGCGGTGATGGACGACGGCACCCGCTCGCTGCTCGCGTCGCACACGGTGGTCTTCCTCGACGTGCACGTCGCCGACGCCGCCGCCCGCGTCGGCCTGAACCGCGACCGCCCGCTGCTGCTCGGCAACCCGCGCGCGCAGCTCCAGCAGCTCATGGACGCCCGCCGGCCGGTCTACGAGGAGGTCGCCACCGTCACCGTGCCGACCGACGGGCGCAGCCCCGAGGAGATCGTGGCCGACGTCGAGGCGGCCCTGCGATGACGGTGCGGATTCCGGTCGGCGACGCGTACGACGTGGTGGTGGGCCACGCCCTGACCGATGCCTTGCCCGCACTGCTGGGCGACGCACGCGCCGTCGCGGTCGTGCACCAGCCGGCGGTGGTGCCGGTGGCACGAAAAGCCCGGCAGGCGCTGGGGGATCTCGACGTCCACCTGCTCGAGATCCCCGACGGCGAGGCGGCCAAGGACCTGCCCGTGCTGGCCGACCTGTGGGCGCAGTTCGCCCGCATAGGCATCGGCCGGACCGACGCCGTCGTCGCGGTCGGCGGGGGAGCGGCCACGGACCTTGCCGGTTTCGCAGCGGCGACCTGGCTGCGCGGCGTACGCGTCGTGCACTTGCCGACCACGCTGCTCGGCATGGTCGACGCCGCGGTCGGCGGCAAGACCGGCATCAACACTGCCGCCGGCAAGAACCTCGTCGGCGCATTCCACCAGCCGGCCGGTGTGCTGTGCGACCTCGACGCGCTGGAGACGCTGCCGGCGGAGGAGTTCGCCAGCGGCATGGCTGAGGTCGCGAAGTGCGGCTTCATCGCCGACCCGGTGATCCTCGACCGGCTCGACGGCGACCCGCGGGCGCACGTCGCCGAGCTCGTCGAACGGGCGGTGCGGGCCAAGGCACGGGTCGTCTCCGAGGATCTGCGCGAGGCCGGGCTGCGGGAGATCCTCAACTATGGCCACACCCTGGGCCACGCGATCGAGAACGTCGAGGGCTACCGCTGGCGCCATGGCGCGGCGATCAGCGTCGGCATGGTCTACGTCGCCGCGCTGGCGCGGCTGGCCGGCCGCGCCGACCTGGTCGAGCGGCACCGCTCCGTCCTCGGTGGCCTGGGGCTGCCGCTCACCTACGACGCCGGTGCGTGGCCGCGGCTGCACGAGGTGATGCGGGTCGACAAGAAGTCGCGCGCGGGCCGGTTGCGTTTCGTCATCCTCGACGATCTGGCGCGTCCTGCCCTCCTGGAGGACCCCGATCCTGGGATGCTGCAGGCCGCCTACCGGGAGGTCAGCGCGTGAAGCCGGTGTTCGTCCTCAACGGCCCGAACCTCGGGCGGCTGGGTCGGCGCGAGCCCGAGGTCTACGGCAGCGACACGTACGACGATCTCGTCGCGACGTGCCGGGCGACCGGTGCGGAGCTCGGGATCGTCGTCGAGGTGCGCCAGACGGATGACGAGGGGGAGCTGCTGCGCTGGCTGCACGCGGCCTCCGACGAGGCCGCCGCGGTGGTGCTCAACCCCGGAGCCTGGACGCACTATTCGTACGCCGTCCGCGACGCCGTCGCCGCTGCGGAGGTGCCGGTGGTCGAGGTGCACCTGTCGAACCCATCGGCGCGGGAGGAGTTCCGGCGGGT